>NZ_JBEXSH010000756.1:0-4547 GCF_040613555.1 Streptomyces sp. NPDC006265 | reverse complement strand
GTTCTTCGCCGTCGGCGGGGTCGCCGTCTTCTTCGCGCTGAGCTCCTGGGCCCTCACCGTCGCCACCGGCCCCGCCGGACCTCGAGGACGCGCTGGGCCACGGTGGCCTCGGTGTGCGCGTCGAGCGCCGACGTCGGTTCGACCAGCAGCAGCACGTCCGGGTCGGCGAGGAGGGCCCGCACCAGGCGCACGCGCTGGCGCTGTCCGCCGGAGACGTTGCGGCCCTGGGCTTCCAGCCGTGTGTCGAGGCCGTCGGGCAGGGCCTCCACGATGTCCTCGGCCACGGCGGCCCGCAAGGCCGCGTCGAGTTCGTCGGCGGCGTGGTCGTCGCGGACGGAGACAGCCGAGCGCAGGGCCCCGGCGAAGAGGTGGGCGTCGTTGTCGGCTACGAGGACGCGGCGCCGCACTTCGGCCAGTTCGAGCTCGGAGAGCCGGACTCCGCCCCAGGTCGCGTCGGAGTCGGCGTAGCGGGCGAGCCGGTCGACGACGGCGCGGGCCTCGTCGAGGCGGGCGGAGACCAGGGCAGTCATCCGGCCGGGCTCCAGGGTCAGTCCGGAGTCCGGGTCGCACAGGGCGGCGGGTCCGGCCGGGGCGGCCGCCGGGCTCGCCCCGTCCTCCACATCGGGCTCCAGCTTCAGGATGTCGATCACCCGTCGGGCGGCGACGAGACCGCGGGGCAGGTCGTCGGCGCCCTCGATGAAGAACGACACGGGCACCAGGAGAGCGGCGACGTAGCCGTACACGGCGACCATCTCACCAACGGTGATCGTTCCGCTGGCGGCCATCCTGGCGCTGATCCAGGTGACGACGGCCAGGAAGATCACCGGCAGGCCGGCGCCGATGGCCTGGACCCAGCTGGTGAACGAGGCGACCCGGTAGCCGTCGGTGAGGAGGGCCTGCGACCGCTGCCGGTACCGCTTGCCGAAGGCGGCCTTGCCACCGATGCCGCACAGCACGCCGAGGCCGGAGACGATGTCGCCGGCGCGGGCCGTCAGCTCGCCCTGCCGTTCCCGGTAGGTGCCCTCGGCGCCGTGCAGTTTGCCGAGGAGGGGACCGACCGCGAGGGCGAGCAGCGGGACGCCCAGCAGGACCACGCCGGCCAGGACGGCGGAGATGGTGAACAGCAGGACGGCGGTGGCCGCGTAGGCGATGACCGCGCCGACGCCGGGCCCGGTGATGGTGAGCGTCACGGCGATGCGCCCCATGTCGCCCGCCTGCAGGTGGGTGAGCTCGCCGACGGAGACCTTGCGCGGCAGGGTGGCGCCTAGCCGGGTGACCTGCCGGACGACGACCTGCGCCGTCCGGTAGGCCGCGTCCGTGCGGATGAGGGTCATGGTGCGGTGCCGCAGGATGCCGAGGGTGGCGATGGCCGCGCCGGTGACCAGGATGATCACGACCCAGAACGTCAGCGTGTCCGTGTCGCGCTGCCGGAGACCGTCGTCGATGGCCTGGGCCATGAAGTACGGCGGCAGCATCAGCGCGCACATCCACAGGGAGCCCCACAGGGCGCCGAGCAGGATCCGGCCGCGCTGCATCCGGACCAGCCACCACAGGTAGCGGGCCGGACTGCGCAGGTCCGGCGTGCCGGGGTCGGTGTAGGGGACCCGGCGCTCGCGAGTGGGCAGGTCCGATCCTTCGGTCATCTAGGCCGTCCTTGTACAGGGGGGTTCATCGACGTGGGCCTTGGCTTTGGACCGCGGCGCGGCGGGCGCGATCATGGTGGGAGGCACGAGCGCGGCGCGACGGGGCCGGGCGGCGGGGCACTGCGGAAGAGCGGCCTCGGACGGCCTGGAACGCTGCCACCGGGTGGGATCCGGCCCACCGGTACCGCCGGTGTCCTGTCCGGTTCACCGGCCGGCTCGGCCCTGGTGGGCACATGTCAGCAGCGTGCTGGCCATACTCTTAGAGCTTCCCCGGCGTGTCAAGAGATCGTGATCTTGGGGTAGTTGCGTGCGGTCCGTCCACCGCCCGCGGGCGGGGCGCTGGGCCGGGGTTCGCTGCCGGTCCGCGGTCAGGACGCGACGAGGCTCTTGTTGACGTCGTCCCGGAAGTCCAGCCAGTCCTTCACGGGTGCCGGGTCGAAGTTGGGTGACTGCGCCACGAGTTGGATGAGCCGCGTACCCACGTCCACGAGGTCCCGGCCGACCTCGTCGGGGCCGCGTCGGAACACCCGGGTCGACCGTTCGATCTGCGCCGGGTCACGGCCGATCTCGGCACACCATGCGTCGAGGACGCTGTGCTTGTGCGCCAGTTGGCCGGGATCGCCGAAGCCGTGCCAGATGTCGGCGTACCGGGCGGCCAGACGCAGGGTCCTGCGCTCTCCGTTGCCGCCGACGAGGACGGGGATCTTCCGTGTGGGCGCGGGGTTGAGCCGCTGCCACCGCCGTTCGATCCGTTCCAGTCCCTCGCCCATGGCCGTGAGCCTGCTGCCCGGCGTCCCGAACTCGTAGCCGTACTCGTCGTAGTCCTTCTCGTTCCAGCCGGCGCCGATGCCGAGGATGAGGCGCCCGTCGCTGATGTGGTCGACCGTGCGGGCCATGTCCGCGAGCAGGTCGGGGTTCCGGTACGAGTTGCAGCTCACCAGGGGGCCGAACTCGACGCGGGAGGTCGCCTCGGCCCAGGCGCCGAGCATGGTCCAGCACTCGTAGTGCTCGCCGTCGGCGGGGCCGTAGACGGGGAAGAAGTGGTCCCAGTTGAACAGGATGTCCACGCCGAGTTCCTCGTACTGGGCGACGGCGCGGCGGATCTCGGCGTAGGAGCAGTACTGCGGCTGGATCTGCACGCCGACGCGGACGGGCCGGGCGGCGGAAGGGGGGTAGGACATGGGCTTCTCTCTTCGGAATCGCCGTTGGGGTGGGCCGGTCACGGGTTGCCTGGCCGCGGGACCTCCAGATGCCGTGCCATCTTCATGAGCAGTTCGTCCTCGGCGTCCCGGAGGAAGAAGTGGTCCCCGTCGATCTCCTCGATCGTCATGGGTCCGCCGCTGTACGCGCTCCACGGTTGCGTGACGTCCCGTCCGGCGTCCTCGTCCCCGCGTCCGTAGAACACGGAGACGGGGCAGTCGAGCGGTTCGGCCGGGGGCGCCTTGTAGTGGTCGAGGATGGTGTAGTCGGCCCGGAGGATCGGGATGTACAGCTCCATCAGCTCCTCGTTCTCGAGGAGTTCCTCGGGGGTGCCGCGCAGTCGCCGCAACCGCTGGGTGAACTCCTCGTCCGAGAGGTCGTGTGTGGTCTCGGCGGGCGTGGCCAGATGGGGTGCCGGGCAGCCGGAGACCAGCAGGCGCCGGGGCGGCGGGAACCCCAGCGCACGCAGGTGGCGGACGAGTTCGAAGGCGAGGATGCCCCCGAAGCTGTGTCCGAAGACGGCGTAGGGGGCATGGTGCGCCTCCTCCATCGTCCCGGCGAGGTCGTCCAGCAGGGGCTCCAGCTCGGACTTGGCGTGCTCGGGCCAGCGGGCACCGCGTCCCGGCAGTTCCAGCGGGGTGACGGCCACCGACGACGGCAGCCGGGTCTTCCACGGTTCGTACATGCGGGCCGAACTGCCGGCGTACGGCAGGCAGTACAGGTTCAGGGCGGGTGCGCCGGCCGCCTCCGGGTGTGCGGGACGCGGCTGCCGGGGCGGTCGCAGGCCGAGAAGGCCGCGGACGGTGGGGTGGTCGTGGATGTGGCGCAGGGGCACCCGGTGACCGAGTGCCTCGGTCAGACGGCGCTGAAGTTGCACCGCGAGGAGGGAGTTGCCTCCGGCCTCAAAGAAGTCCTCGTCGTCCGAGGCGGGGTCGGACTCCAGCGTCTCGCGCCAGGCCCGCACGACGGCTTCGCGGCGTGCTTCGACTTCCGTGTTCATAAAGGCACTTTCCGGTTACGGGGGACTCGGCCGGGCTTCGGCGGGAGCCCTGGTCGTGGCACGGGCTGGGTGCCCGCCCGTCACAGCAGGGGCGCTACGGGCAGCACCACCCGCGACGGATGGCCGGGGCCCCGGTGGATCCGCACGACCGGCACGGGGTCCCGCCGGGGCACCTGGGCGTTGTCGCGGTCGCAGCAGGTGACGCTGATCCGCAGCCGGCGGCCGGCCACGAAGACGTTCGACGTGGGGTGCATGTCGGCGACGAGTTCCACCGGTTCGCCGGGGAGCGGTGCGACCGATTCCGCCGTCCCTGGGTGGTAGGGCAGCCCCATGCCGTCGTACGGGGGTGTGCCCAGGCCGCGGTGGGAGGCGCGGATCACCGCCTCGCTCACGTAGTGGGAGTCGCCCTTCTCGTCCACCTCCTCCAGGTAGACGAAGAACTCGCCGTCCGGGTGGGTGGAGGTGACCCACAGGTGGACCAGGGGATGGCCAGTGACCTCCAAGTCCTCGGTCAGCACCGGCGAGGTGTAGGTCAGGGCCTTGCGGTCGTTCGCCGTGAGGTCGTAGCGGAACCCGCCGCCGTACCCGTCGGACCAGCGCGAGGTCCTTCCGGTGGTGGCGGAGTAGTCGACCTCGTAGGCATCGGCGCCGTCGGCAGGGGCGGCCCCGGTCTCGTCCTCGGGGAGCAGCTGTCCGTCGTTGGC
>NZ_JBEXSH010000755.1:0-4548 GCF_040613555.1 Streptomyces sp. NPDC006265 | reverse complement strand
ACGCCATGGTCGGGCACAAGTCGGCCCGCTACCGCCGGGACGGGTGGGCCTCCGCCCGGCTGGACGACCTCGCCGGGTGGCCGGGAGCGCGGCTGACCGCCGTACTCGCCGTGCTGGCCGGGCCGGATCCGCGGGGGGCCGCGCGGGCCTGGCAGGCCGACGCGGCGCAGCATCCGAGTCCCAACGCCGGACCCGTGGAAGCCTCGTTCGCGGGGGCGCTCGGGGTGCGGCTGGGCGGGACACTCTCGTACGGCGGGCGGGTGGAGCACCGGCCCGTGCTGAACACGCGGGGGCGGGCCGTCGGCACGCACGACGTCGAGCGGGCCGTGCGGCTGTCGAAGCGCGTCACCTGGCTCGCGCTCGGGGTGTGCGCCGGTGCGCGGTTGCTCAGGAGTGCGCCGTCGCTCAAGGGCGCGCGATCGCTGAAGAGGGGGAAATGACATGAGCGGTGGGCTTCTCGTCGCCGGTACCACCTCCGACGCCGGCAAAAGCGTCGTGACCGCCGGGATCTGCCGGTGGCTGGTGCGCCAGGGCGTCAAGGTCGCGCCCTTCAAGGCGCAGAACATGTCCCTGAACTCCTTCGTGACGACGGAGGGGGCCGAGATCGGACGAGCGCAGGCCATGCAGGCGCAGGCCTGCCGGGTCGAACCGACCGCGCTGATGAACCCAGTGCTGCTCAAGCCCGGTGGTGAGCGGAGCAGTCAGGTCGTGCTGCTGGGCAAGCCGGTCGGGGAGCTGAGTGCGCGCGGCTACCACGGCGGACGGCAGCAGCAGTTGCTCGGGACGGTGCTGGACTGCCTGGAGCAGTTGCGGGGCACGTATGACGCGGTGATCTGTGAGGGGGCCGGTTCTCCCGCCGAGATCAATCTGCGGCGGACGGACATCGTGAACATGGGGATCGCCCGGAACGCCGGGCTGCCCGTGCTCGTCGTCGGCGACATCGACCGGGGCGGGGTGTTCGCCTCGTTCTTCGGGACGGTGGCGCTGCTGTCGCCCGAGGACCAGGCATGTGTCGCGGGGTTCCTCGTCAACAAGTTCCGCGGGGACGTCTCCCTGCTGGAGCCGGGGCTGGAGATGCTGCACGGGCTCACCGGACGGCGGACGTACGGTGTGCTGCCGTTCCGGCACGGGCTCGGGATCGACGAGGAGGACGGACTGCGCGTCTCCCTGCGGGGAGCGGTGCGGGAGTCCGTGGTCGCCCCACCCGTCGGCGAGGACGTGCTGCGCGTCGCGGTCTGCGCCGTGCCGCTCATGTCCAACTTCACCGACGTGGACGCGCTGGCCGCCGAACCGGGCGTCGTGGTGCGGTTCGTGGACCGCCCGGAGGAACTGTCCGACGCCGACCTCGTCATCGTGCCCGGCACCCGCGGGACGGTTCGCGCGCTGGAGTGGCTGCGGGAACGGGGGCTCGCCGAGGCCCTGGCCCGCCGGGCGGCGGAGCAGCGGCCCGTCCTCGGCATCTGCGGCGGCTTCCAGATCCTCGGCGAGCACATCGAGGACGACGTCGAGAGCCGCCGGGGCCACGTCGACGGGCTCGGAATCCTGCCCGTGCGGGTGCGTTTCGCCCGCGAGAAGACCCTCACCCGGCCGCGGGGCGAGGCCCTCGGAGAACGCGTCGAGGGCTACGAGATCCATCACGGGGTCGCCGACGTCACCGGCGGCGCGCCGTTCCTCTCTGATGACGAAGGACACAGCCTGGACGGCTGCCGGGTCGGCCAGACCTGGGGCACGCACTGGCACGGCTCACTGGAGTCGGACGGCTTCCGGCGGGCCTTTCTGCGCGAGGTGGCGGCCGCCGCGGGCCGCCGCTTCGTGCCCGCGCCGGACACCTCGTTCGCCGCGCTGCGCGAGGAGCAGCTCGACCGGCTCGGCGACCTGATCGAACAGCACGCGGACACCGGCGCGCTGTGGCGGCTCATCGAGTCCGGCGCGCCGCAAGGACTGCCCTTCATTCCACCGGGAGCACCCGCATGAGCACTGTGTTGTTGTTGTCGACCGCCGACACGGACCTGCTGGCGGCCCGGGCCGCCTCCGGAGCCGACTACCGGATCGGCAACCCGACCCGCGTGGACGTCCGGGAGGAGCTCCCGGCCCTGCTGGACGGGGCGGGCATCGCCGTCGTGCGGCTGCTCGGAGGCAAGCGGGCCTGGGAGGACGGGCTCGCCGCGCTGAAGGCCTCCGGAGTCCCCACCGTGCTGCTCGGCGGCGAGACCGTGCCGGACGCGGAGTTGATGGCCGAGTCGTCCGTACCGGCGGGTGTCGTCGCGCAGGCGCTGAAGTACCTCGTGGAGGGCGGGCCGGACAACCTCACCGAACTCGCCCGGTTCCTCTCCGACACCGTGCTGCTGACGGGCGAGGGGTTCGTCGAGCCGCGGAAGATGCCCGAGTACGGCGTCCACGGCGAGCGTGAGCTCATGCCGGGCCGTCCGACCGTCGGCGTGCTCTTCTACCGGGCGCACGAGCTGAGCGGCAACACCGGCTTCGTGGACACCCTGTGCGACGCGATCGAGGCGCGGGGAGCCAACGCGCTGCCGGTGTACTGCGGTTCGCTGCGCGGGGCGGACGCGGGCCTGTACGAGATCCTCGGACAGGCGGACACCCTGGTCGCCACCGTCCTCGCCGCGGGCGGCACCCACGCCTCGCAGGCCTCGGCGGGCGGTGACGAGGAGGCCTGGGACATCGGCGCCCTGGCCGAGCTGGACATCCCCGTGCTGCAGGGCCTGTGCCTGACGTCGTCGCGGCAGGCCTGGGCCGATTCGGACGCCGCCCTGTCCCCCATGGACGCCGCGATGCAGGTGGCGATCCCGGAGTTCGACGGGCGGCTGATCACCGTGCCGTTCTCCTTCAAGGAGCAGGGCCCGGACGACGTACCCGTCTACGTCGCCGACCCGGAGCGGGCCGCGCGCGTCGCCGGCATCGCCGTACGGCACGCGCGGCTCAGGCACAAGGACAACGCGGAGAAGAAGCTGGCGCTGGTCTTCACCGCGTACCCGACCAAGCACTCGCGGGTCGGCAACGCGGTCGGGCTCGACACCCCGGCCTCGGCGGTGCGGGTGCTGGACGCGCTGCGGGACGCCGGGTACGTCGTCGAGGGGCATCCTGACGAGGGTGACGAGCTGATCCACCGGCTCATCAACGCCGGCGGGCACGACGTGGAGTGGCTGACGGAGGAGCAACTGGCCGCCGCCCCCGCGCGGGTGCCGCTGGCCGACTACCGGGCGTGGTTCGAGAAGCTCGACCAGGAGCTGAAGGACGCCATGACCCAGGCGTGGGGCGAGCCGCCGGGCAGCCTCTACGTCGACGGCGACGACATCGTGCTGGCGTCGCTGCAGTTCGGGAACGTCGTCGTGATGATCCAGCCGCCGCGTGGCTTCGGCGAGAACCCGATCGCGATCTACCACGACCCGGACATGCCGCCGTCCCACCACTACATGGCGGCCTACCGCTGGCTGGAGAACAGTTTCGGCGCCGACGCCGTCGTGCACATGGGCAAGCACGGCACCATGGAGTGGCTGCCCGGCAAGGGGCTCGGCCTCAGCGGGGGCTGCGCTCCGGACGCGGTCCTCGGGGAACTGCCGCTGATCTACCCGTTCATCGTCAACGACCCGGGCGAGGGCACCCAGGCCAAACGGCGCGGGCACGCCACCGTCGTCGACCACCTCGTGCCGCCGATGGCCCGCGCCGACACCTACGGCGACCTGGCCAAGCTGGAGCAGCTCCTCGACGAGTACGCGCTCGTCTCCGACCTGGACCCGACGAAGGCCCCGACCGTGCGCGCCCAGATCTGGACGCTGGTCAAGGCAGCCGAGCTCCACCACGACCTGCACGTCGACGAGCAGCCGGACGACGCGGAGTTCGACGAGTTCGTCATGCACATCGACGGCTATCTGTGCGAGATCAAGGACGTACAGATCCGCGACGGCCTCCACATCCTGGGCGGCGGGCCGGTCGGAGAGCCGCGCGTCAACCTCGTGCTGGCCGTGCTGCGCGCCTCGCAGGTGTGGGGCGGGCAGGCCAACGCGCTGCCAGGCCTGCGGGCGTCGCTGGCGCTGCACTTCGGGCTGGTGGAGAAGGAACTGCTGGCCGAGCCGGGCGCTCCGGTGAAGGTGCCGGTGGAGCTGACGGACCTGGTGGACGGCCCGGCCCGCAGTGCCGCCGACGCGATCGACCTGCTGGAGCAGCTGTGCCGGCGGATCGCTCAGGGCATGGAGGAGCGCGGCTGGGCGGTCGCCGAGAGCGCGCCGCTGGTCCGGGAAGTCCTCGGCAGCGAACTGCCCGAGGCCGTCGCCGTGCTGGAGTTCGCCTGCGCCGAGGTCGTGCCCCGGCTGGAGAAGACCACCGACGAGATCGGGCACATCCTGCGGGCGCTGAACGGCGGCTACGTGCCGGCCGGACCGTCCGGTTCGCCGACCCGCGGGCTGGTCAACGTGCTGCCGACGGGCCGCAACTTCTACTCCGTCGACCCCAAGGCCATTCCGTCCCGGCTGAGCTGGGAGGTCGGGCAGTCGCTCGCGGACTCGCTGGTGCAGCGGTATCTGCAGGACACCG
>NZ_JBEXSH010000754.1:0-4549 GCF_040613555.1 Streptomyces sp. NPDC006265 | reverse complement strand
GGTGAACACGTCGTCGGGCGTGCCCTGCAGGTAGGAGTTGATCTGCTCCTGGAACGTGTTGTGGTCCTTGGTGTTCACGGGCGATGTGGAATCGACTGGGCGGACCGGGTGGCGGTGACGGGCGCGAACGGCGCCGGCAAGTCCACGCTGCTCGCCGCCCTCCTCGGCCGCGTCCCGCTGGACGCCGGGCACGCCGCGCTCGGCTCGGGCGTTCTGCTCGGCGAGGTGGACCAGGCCCGCAAGCTGTTCCACGGCGAGGAGTCCCTGCTCGACGCCTTCCGCGCGGCCGTTCCGGACACCGAACCGGTCGAGATCCGCACCCTCCTGGCCAAGTTCGGCCTCAAGACGGACCACGTCCTGCGCCCCGCGGGAAGCCTCTCCCCGGGCGAGCGTACCCGGGCCGCCCTGGCGCTGCTCCAGGGCCGGGGCGTCAACCTCCTGGTCCTCGACGAGCCGACCAACCACCTCGACCTGCCCGCCATCGAGCAAATGGAGTCCGCCCTCGACGCCTATGAGGGCACCCTCCTGCTGGTCACCCACGACCGCCGCATGCTGGACGCGGTGCACGTCACCCGCCGTCTGGAGGTGGCGGACGGCAAGGTGACGGAACGCTAACGGGCCGTCAGGCGCGTGGCCAACTCCGGGTAGTCGACGACGTACCCCTCGTCGTCGAACTCCAGGTCGCTGCGGAAGTCGCCCGAGGAGAAGCGGACGTGCCCTGGCCGCAGATGCGTGTACGTCTGCCGAGAGGGCCGCACGGCCAGGTCCGGCACCGACACCCAGGCCATCGGGAACTTCCGTTCACCGGGCTTCCGGTGGAGCCCGTGCCGCAGCACCGGCATGGTGTTGGTGAGGGGGCACAGCCCGAGATCGCAGTCGAGGGCTGCGTCGACGTCCGGGAGCGGCGCGCCGTTCGCGGTCCACCGGCCGTGACCGTCGTGCCGCAGGTCGCGGTCCCGGTCTCCGCCGTGACGCGCAGCCGCCGGGTCACGACGTCCCCGGCGCTCTCGAGTTCGTAGGAGATCCAGTACGGCTCGGGCAGGGTCCCGACGGCCCGCCCACGCGCCCGCAGCACGCCGTCTGCGAGCTCGGTCCGAACGGTCTCGAACCCCTCGCTCGGGAACACGTCCCAGGTGATGGCGTACATGCCCTCACTCTAGGTCCGAAAGGGGGCGAAGCTCTCCTTTCAAGGGCGCGGGGAACTGCGCGACCAGCCACAACGGACTCGCAGCTCCCCACGACACGAACGGGCGTCGCGTCCCGGCGAAGCCGTCAGCGACGCCCGTTCTTCGGATCGGCCAGACCCGCCCGACGCAACGCGTCGGCCATCGCACTGTTGGCCGGCGGCGGAGCCTGACGCTGACCCCCACGACCGCCGCCCTGGCCACCACGGCCGCCGCCCTGCCTCTGCTGCGGCGGACGCCCGCTGCGCTGCCGGCGCTCTCCCGAGCCGCCGCCCTGCTGCCCCTGCTGGGCCGCCTCGTCCTCCAGACGCAGCGTCAGCGAGATCCGCTTGCGCGGGATGTCGACGTCGAGCACCTTCACCTTGACGATGTCGCCGGGCTTCACCACGTCCCGCGGGTCCTTCACGAACGTCTTGGACATCGCGGAGACATGTACCAGACCGTCCTGGTGGACGCCGATGTCGACGAACGCCCCGAACGCGGCGACGTTCGTCACGACGCCCTCGAGGATCATGCCGGACGACAGGTCGGAGATCTTCTCCACGCCCTCCTTGAAGGCGGCCGTCTTGAAGGCCGGGCGCGGGTCGCGGCCGGGCTTCTCCAGCTCCTTCAGGATGTCGGTCACGGTGGGCAGACCGAACGTCTCGTCCACGAAGTCCTGCGGCTTCAGCGAGCGCAGCACTCCGGTGTTGCCGACGAGCGAGGCGACCTCCTGCCCGGCGGTCTCCACCATGCGCCGGACCACCGGGTACGCCTCGGGGTGCACGCTCGACGCGTCCAGCGGGTCGTCACCGCCGCGGATCCGCAGGAAGCCCGCGCACTGCTCGTACGCCTTCGGGCCGAGCCGCGCCACCTTCTTCAGCTCGCCGCGGGCCTTGAACGGTCCGTTCTGGTCCCGGTGCGCCACGATGTTCTCGGCGAGCCCGGAGGTGATGCCGGAGACCCGGGAGAGCAGCGGGGCCGACGCCGTGTTGACGTCCACACCCACGCCGTTCACGCAGTCCTCCACCACCGCGTCCAGCGAACGCGACAGCTTCACCTCGGACAGGTCGTGCTGGTACTGGCCGACGCCGATCGACTTCGGGTCGATCTTCACCAGCTCGGCCAGCGGGTCCTGGAGCCGGCGGGCGATCGACACGGCGCCACGCAGCGACACGTCCATGTCGGGCAGCTCCTGCGAGGCGAACGCGGACGCCGAGTACACGGACGCACCGGCCTCGGACACCATCACCTTCGTGAGCTTCAACTCGGGGTGCTTGGTGATCAGTTCCCCGGCGAGCTTGTCGGTCTCGCGGGAGGCGGTGCCGTTGCCGATGGCGACCAGCTCGACCGCGTGCTCCTTGGCGAGCCGGGCCAGCTTGGCGATGGCCTCGTCCCAGCGGTTGGCCGGGACGTGCGGGTGGATGACGTCCGTGGCGACGACCTTGCCGGTGGCGTCGACCACGGCGACCTTCACACCCGTACGGAAACCGGGGTCCAGGCCGAGCGTCGCGCGCGTGCCCGCCGGGGCGGCCAGCAGCAGGTCGCGCAGGTTTGCGGCGAAGACCCGCACCGCCTCGTCCTCGGCGGCCGTGCGCAGCCGCAGCCTCAGGTCGATGCCGAGGTGGACGAGGATGCGGGTGCGCCACGCCCAGCGGACCGTGTCCTTCAGCCACTTGTCGCCGGGGCGGCCCCGGTCTGCGATGTCGAACTTGTGGGCGACGATCCCCTCGTACGAGGAGGGGCCGTCGGTCTGCTCCTCGGGCTCCAGGACGAGGTCGAGGACTCCCTCCTTCTCGCCGCGCAGCATCGCGAGGATGCGGTGCGAGGGCAGCTCCGTGAACGGCTCGGCGAAGTCGAAGTAGTCGGAGAACTTCGCCCCCGCCTCCTCCTTGCCGTCCCGCACCTTGGCGGCCAGCCGCCCGCGCACCCACATGCGCTCGCGCAGCTCGCCGATCAGGTCGGCGTCCTCGGAGAACCGCTCGGTGAGGATCGCCCGGGCACCGTCCAGGGCGGCCTGCGGATCGGCGACGCCCTTGTCGGCGTCGACGAACGCGGCGGCCGCGGCGAGGGGCTCGACGGACGGATCGCCGAGCAGCCCCTCCGCCAGCGGCTCGAGTCCGGCCTCACGGGCGATCTGCGCCTTGGTGCGCCGCTTGGGCTTGTACGGGAGGTAGATGTCCTCCAGGCGCGCCTTCGTCTCGGCGCCCCGGATGCTCGCCTCCAGCTCCTCGGTGAGCTTGCCCTGCTCGCGCACCGACTCCAGGATCGCCGCCCGCCGCTCCTCCAGCTCCCGCAGGTAGCGCAGCCGCTCCTCGACGGTGCGCAGCTGCGCGTCGTCGAGCATCTCCGTCGCTTCCTTGCGGTAGCGGGCGATGAAGGGCACCGTAGAACCGCCGTCGAGCAGTTCCACGGCGGCCTTGACCTGCCGCTCCCGTACGCCGAGTTCCTCGGCGATCCTGCCTTCGATGGACACTGCGTTGATGGACCCGATGGACCCGGGTGTCGTCACGATCCCGTACCGCCTTCTCCGCTGAGGTTGCGCGGCAATTGTGGCAGGTGGCGCCGACACTCGGGGATCAGGGCGGTACCCGGCAGGTCGCGGTCCGGATCAGGCCCTGCGGGTGGAGGACGAGGCCCCGCCGAACAGCCGGGCCAGGGCCCGGAAGGGCAGTGTGACGACGGTGGCGATGGCGCCGCCGATCTGGCGCAGCACGTCTGCGATAGCACGGAACACGAAATTCCCCTTTCTCCACTCCCGGCCGCGAAGGCCGGTGGAGAGCGGGTACCTCACCGGCGCGTCACTATGCGTCACCCTTGCCGATCAGATCCGCCGGGAACGCCCCGGCCACGAGCGCGGCGTGCGCGAACACCCCGCCCAGCTCGGTCAGCCGGGCCACGCCCTCGGAGCCCAGGTGCTCGTACGGGGCGCGGTCCAGGCGGTCCGTCTCGTCCTCGATCTCCCGGCGCAGGGCGACGCCCCGCTCGGTGAGGTCGCCGGACGCGTCCAGCAGCCCACGCTCCCGCAGTCGCTCCGTCGCCGCGTCCCAGTCCTCCCGGCTCCAGCCCCGGGTGGCGCACACCCACTTCGGGGTCATGCCCTTGCCCGTCGCCGTGTGGGTGACCATCGCCTCCAGGCCGTCGAGGCCCGCGGACATCAGGGCGGCCAGGTGCCCGTCGCCCCGGTGCTCGCGCAGCAGGGTCGCCGCGTGCCAGTAAGCGAGGTGCGGATTCTCGGGGACGGGCAGGTCGGCGTGGGCGGCGTACAGCGGCCGTGCCGCGCGTGAGCAGGCCTCGGCGGCGCGCAGTGCGAGCCGCGCGGCCTCGGCCATCTCCGTCGATGCCAGGGTCTCCTCGCCGAGCAGGCGGCGCAGGGTCGCGTCGAC
>NZ_JBEXSH010000753.1:0-4552 GCF_040613555.1 Streptomyces sp. NPDC006265 | reverse complement strand
GGGTGGACTGACATGGCGTTGGTGCCCGTGTCCTCGATCTCGGAGCCGACCTTGGTCTGCACTCCCCGTCCGGGTCCGGGCCGCCTCCGCCACGGCGGCCGAGCTCGTCCGCCGCCTCGCCGCCGACCCACGCGTCGCCCGCGTGCACTACCCCCGCATCGGCGGTGCGATGGTCGCCTTCGAGGTGTACGGCGACCCGCACGAGGTGATCGGCGCGGTCCGCCTGATCACCCCGGCGGTGAGCCTCGGCAGCGTGGACACCCTCATCCAGCACCCGGCCTCCATCAGCCACCGCATCGTCGACGCCGACGACCGCAGGGGAGCCGGGGTGAGCGACCAGCTCCTGCGCATGTCGGTGGGCCTGGAGGACGTGGAGGACCTCTGGTCGGATCTCGACCAGGCGCTGGGGCGCCCCACCAGGGGCGCGGGGAAGTGCGCGACAAGCCACCACGAACCCGCGCCCGCCCACTGACGAACGTCCCTATGGTGCGGAGGCGCTCCCGAGTTCCTCCGCACCGGTCACGACCGCTTCAGCCAGCCGCGCCGTGATCACCAGGGTCCCCTCCTCGACCTGGTAGTCGAGAGGCAGCCCCAGCCCGCGCATCGCGGCCACCATCGCCGTGTTGGACGCCTGCGTCACGGCATAGACGCTGGAGCACCCCGCCGCGACGGCCATGGCCACGAGCCGCGACAGCAACTCCGCTCCCACCCCCCGCCGCTGCCAGGTGTCCTCGATGAGCAGCGCGACCTCCGTCTCGTCCCCGTCCCACAGGAGGTGACCGAGCCCAACGATCCGCCCGGAGGCGGTCTGTACGGCGAGGGTGCGGCCGTACCGCGGACTGAGCAGGTGGTTGAGGTACCGGTCGGCGTCACCGACGGGCCCGTGATAGCGCAGCTTCAGCGTGCGCGCCGAGCAGCGCTCGTGCATCGCCCGGGCCGCTTCGAGATCACGGGTGTCGGCCCGCCGCACGGTGATGTCGCTGCCCTCGGCGAGCGTGAGCACGTCCCGGCCGTGCGGCAGGCGCGGTCCGAGCCGGGCGTCGAGTTCCACCAGGGCCCTGGCCCGGGCGAACTCGGTGGGTGTGAAGGGCGGATACGGCCGCTCGACGGTGATCACGCCGCCTTCCGGGCCGCGCAGCCGCATCACGGTGTCGTCGAGGGCCCCCTCCACGGGAACACCTCCCGTGGGCCGACTCCCGCCGGCCGGAGCGGGCCGGGACCGGATCGTGCACCGGCCCAGCAACTGCCGCAGGGCCAGCGGAAGTTCCGCCGCGTCCAGTGCAGTGCGGGCGGCGAGCCCGAGGACCCGGGTCGGCGCGTCCACCAAGTCGTGGGCGTCGGCCCGCTCGATCCAGGTGTCGGTGCCACCGGCCGACTCGACGGCCGTGGTGACCTCGGACGCCGACAGGCCGGCCGGTCCCCGCAGCAGGAACTCGTCGACCGTTCCCGCGGCCAGCGGGTGCGTCTGCAGGCTCAGGATGTCGACGCGCTGCCCGGCCAGGGCACCGCACAGCGCCGCCAGTGAACCCGGTTCGTCCTGAACCGTGGTCCGCATCCGCCACAGGGTGTTCGCCCCCGGCACCGGCTCCGGTGCCGGGGACCCGGTATCACTCGTCGGCGGTGCGTGTTCCTGGCGTCGTGTCCGCCAGGCGTGGAACGCCGCCGTCACCCGCCGCCACGAGGGGGTGGGGCGGCAGTTGTCGTCAGGGTGCGTCACTTGAGTCACTTCTCGCGTCATGCACCCACTGTGACGGAACGGTGTTGCGTGATCGCGAACGCATTGTGACCGGTGGGTAAAGGGGGCAGTCTGCCCCCTTTGTCAACGCTTCAAACGTTGCGCTGCGTACCTACTGGCCGACCAGGCTCGGCTGGAGGGTCTGCGTGAACAGCACGGTGCCGTCCTGCTCCCGCAGACGTACCGTCAGCTCCCCGTTATGGCCGTCGATGTCGACCTCGCCGAAGAACTGGTAGCCGCCGGCGGGGGAGACGTTGGCGGTCGTCGGTGCCTTCACGAACACACGGTCCGGGCCGAAGGTGCCGTCGAGCGCGTTCGCGGGGAAGGCACCGGCGTTGAGCGGGCCCGAGACGAACTCCCAGAACGGCTCGAAGTCGGTGAAGGCGGCCTTGGACGGCTGGTAGTGCTGCGCCGAGGTGTGGTGCACATCGGCGGTCAGCCACACCGTGCCCGTGATCCGGCGGTGCTTGACGAACCTCAGCAGTTCGGCGATCTGCAGCTCCCGGCCGAGCGGCTTGCCGGGGTCGCCCTGGGCGACGGCCTCGATGTTCGGCGCGTCCGGGACGACGAGGCCGATCGGCATGTCGGCGGCGATCACCTTCCACACCGCACGGGAGCGGGACAGCTCGCGCTTGAGCCACTCCAACTGCTCCCGACCGAGGATGCCCTGCGGGTCGACCGGCTGGTCGTCCGGCGAGTTGGCGTTGCGGTAGGTGCGCATGTCCAGGACGAACACGTCCAACAGCGGGCCGTGGTGCTGCACGCGGTAGACCCGCCCGTCGGGGCGGCGCAGCGTGGAGATCGGGAAGTACTCGGAGAAGGCCCTGCGGGCGCGGGCGGCGAGCACGTCCACGTTCTTCTCGGTGTAGCGGGTGTCGGTGAGGATCTCGCCCGGGTACCAGTTGTTGAGGACCTCGTGGTCGTCCCACTGGACGATGGAGGGGACCCGGGCGTTGAAGGCCCGCAGGTTCTCGTCCAGGAAGTTGTAGCGGAAGTTGCCACGGAACTCCGCGAGCGTCTCGGCGACCTTCGCCTTCTCCTCGGTGGTGATGTTCCGCCAGGTCCGGCCGTCGGGCAGGGTCACGGCCCCGGTGATCGGGCCGTCGGCGTAGATGTTGTCGCCGCTGCAGAGGAAGAAGTCCGGGTCGAGCGCGCCCATCGCGTCGTAGATGCGGTAGCCGCCGAGCTCCGGGTTGATGCCCCAGCCCTGCCCGGCCAGGTCGCCGGACCAGACGAACCGCACGCCGTCACGGCGCTTGGCGGACGCCGTGCGGAACGTGCCCGTGACCGGCTCGCCGGTACGGCGCGGGTCGTCCGGGTCGGCGAGCAGCACGCGGTAGTGGATCTGCTCGCCGGACGGCAGGCCGCGCAGCCGGGTCGTGCCGGTGAAGTCGGTGCCGGAGCCCAGCAGCGGGCCGTGCCATCTGCGGGGATTGCGGAACGACTCGGTCGCCGACGTCTCGACGATCATCCGCGCCGGCCGGTCGGAGCGCACCCACACCAGCCCGGAGTCGCAGGTCACGTCTCCCGCCTGCACACCCCACCCCGCCGTCGGTCGCCCGGAGCGGGCGAAGGCGGGCGCCGCGCCGAGAGCGCTGGGCAGGGACAGGGCCGCCGACGCGGCGAGGGAGCCACGCAGGACGCTACGGCGCCCGGGCAACGGACGGTGTGACATGGATGCGCCTCCAGGGACGGGATCCGGCCAAGTGTGCAGAGCCACACCTACTGGCACGCCGCAGCGCACACACGAACCCCAAGTGAACAACTGACCGCAGGGTGAGGGAACGCGCGAACCGGTCGGCTCACCCGGTCGCGGCCTCGGCCATCAGACGCACGCCCTCGGCGATCCGGGCGGGCGGCACATGGGCATAGCCCAGGACGAGCCGGATCTCCTTGTCACCCTCGGGCCCGGCCGGCGTGTGGGCATAGGCCGAGAGCGGGCGCACCGCCACCCCCGCCTCCGCCACACGCGCGAGGAACCGCTCCTCGGGCCCGTACCGCGGCGGCAGCGTGGCGATCACGTGCAGGCCCGCCGCGATCCCGGACACCTCCGATCCGGGGAAGTGCGCGTCCAGGGCGGCGACCAGCGCGTCGCGCCGGTCGCGGTAGGCGCGCTGGCAGCGGCGCAACTGGCGGTCGTAGTCGCCGCGCTCCAGGAACCGGGCGAACAGGGCCTGGTCGAGGGCCGGGTGGCCGAGATCCATCGTGCGTTTGCGCTCCACTATCTCCGCCGTCCAGGACTCCGGCACGAGCAGCCAGCCCAGCCGCAGACCCGGCGCGAGGGACTTGCTGACCGAACCCGTGTAGGCCACGTGGTCCGGGTCGAGGCCCTGGAGCGCGCCGACGGGAGCACGGTCGTAACGGAAGTCCCCGTCGTAGTCGTCCTCCAGGACGATGCCGTCCACCGCCCGCGCCCAGTCCAGGAGTTCCGCGCGCCGCCGGGCCGAGTAGGCGAGGCCGGTGGGGAACTGGTGGGCCGGAGTCGTCACCACGGCCCGCACGCCCGAGGACCGCAGCGGCTCCAGGGCGACACCCTCGTCGTCCAGCGGCAGCGGTACGGCGGTGACGCCGGCCGAGGCGTACAGCGCGTCGTGCTGGGGACTGCCCGGGTCCTCCACACCGACGGCACGCACCCCGCGCGCGTGCAGCGCGAAACCGAGCAGCGCCGTCGCCTGGGCCACCCCGGAGACCACCACGATCCGCTCCGGGTCGGCCACCACGCCCCGCCGCCGGGCGAGCAGTTCGGCCAGCGCGGTCCGCAGCCTCGGCAGCCCGCGCGGATCGGGGTAGCCCAGCTCCTGGTGCGGCAGTTCCGCC
>NZ_JBEXSH010000752.1:0-4561 GCF_040613555.1 Streptomyces sp. NPDC006265 | reverse complement strand
CCCCCGCTCTCGGCTCGCCTCAGCCGGCGGCGACCCGCCCCGCGAACCGGCCGACGGCCGGCCACCCGGCGCATCCGCAGGCGCCCCGGCTCGCGCCTCAGCTCTCGGGTGCCGCCCAGCGTGATTCCCCGCCCCCGGCTCTCGGCGTGCTCCGGCGTCTTCGCCCCGTCCCGGCCGGTGGCGTAGCCCCAGCTGCGGTTACGACCGCTCGTCGGCCGGCGGGCCGCCCCGCGGGTCCGCGAGTGCGGCCGCCGCGTCCAGCGCGGTGGTGAGCTCGTCGAGGCTGGCGCGCAGGGTGCGGATCTCCTCGGGGCCGAAACCCGTCGAGGACGCGATCCGGCGCGGCACCTGGAGCGCGCGGCCGCGCAGCGCGACGCCCTCCTCGGTCAGCCGCACCTCCACCGACCGCTCGTCGCGGGCGCTGCGCTCGCGGCGTACCAGACCGGCCGCCTCCAGCCGCTTGAGCAGCGGCGACAGCGTGCCCGAGTCGAGACGCAGGTGCTCGCCGAGCTTCTTCACGGGCAGCTCGTCGTGCTCCCACAGCACCAGCATCACCAGGTACTGCGGGTAGGTGAGCCCGAGGTCCTTGAGGATCCCGCGGTAGACGCCGTTGAAGGCGCGGGAGGCCGCGTGCAGGGAGAAGCAGATCTGCTGGTCCAGGCGGAGCCAGTCGTCGTCGGGCGTGTTCATGCGTCCAGGATAGCTCGCGCCCGTCATTCAATTGCACACAACTAAATTGTGTGCTCTAATTCTGGGCGTCGGGCGGCCCGGAAGCGGGCCGCCGAACAATTGACGTGAGAGGGAAGGTTTTCCATGGACGCGCTCTACACCGCTGTCGCCACCGCCACCCACGGCCGCGACGGCCGCGCCGTCAGCTCCGACGGCGTGCTGGACCTCGCCCTGGGCGTGCCCCAGGCGATGGGCGGCAACGGCCAGGGCACCAACCCCGAGCAGCTCTTCGCCGCCGGTTACGCCGCCTGCTTCGGCAGCGCCCTCGGCCTCGTCGGCCGCCAGGCCAAGGTCGACGTCAGCGACGCCGCCGTGACCGCCGAGGTCTCCATAGGCAAGCAGGGTGAGGGCTTCGGTCTCGCCGTCGCCCTCCGCGTGGAGCTCCCCGACAGCGTGGACGAGGCGACCGGCCGCAAGCTGGTCGAGCAGGCCCACCAGGTCTGCCCGTACTCCAACGCCACCCGCGGCAACATCGAGGTCGACCTCGTCATCGAGTAACCCCGAAGGCCGAAGAGGGTCACCCCCCGACCCGCGCCAGCACCTCCCCCGTCCGTCTGCTCCACGCCACCACCACGGCCTCCTCGGGCACCGGGTGCCAGCGCGTCAGCAGCAGCCAGCGCACGTGGTAGCGGCGGACGACGGCGGACCGCTCGGCGCGGGTCGAGTCCGGGGCGAGATAGGCGCGGACGTCGGCCGCCCGGCGTTCCCGCCGCCGCTCGTCCAGGGCGGGGTCGGGCCAGATGGGCGCGGCGAGGTTCGGCCCGTACCCGGCGATCGCGTGACTGGCGAGGTACCCGTCGGTGATCACCACCTCGCCGGGCCCGATGTGCCGCGCGGCCCAGTCGTACGACGGCCAGCGCGTCGGCTGGGTGAACCCCACCGGGTCGACGGAGCGCGGCACGACCGCCCCGGCGTGCACGGTGACGAACCCGACGCACACCCCGGCCGCCGCCGCCCCGCCCAGCACCCGCCGGGCCCGCCGCCAGGGCCGGGGCGTCGCCAGCTCCGCCGCCAGGGCGAACTGCAGCGGCACCAGCACGGCCCATAGGGCCCTGGCGTACGTGTAGTGCCCGCTCGCCCAGCCGTACGCCACCAGCAGGCATTCCAGCAGGAACATCCACACCAGCGGATCACGCGCCGACCTGCGGGCCCGCGCCCAGAGCGCGGGCAGGCCGAGCAGCGCCAGCCAGGAGTTGGCGAGCATCCGCTCGTACAACTGCCGGTGCATCGCGTCCATGCCGGTGTCGCCCACCAGCGTCAGGACGTCGTAGTACGGCCAGGTCAGGGCGACCGTCGCGCAGGCCGCCCCGGTGAGCGCCCAGCGCGCCACGACCGGCCGGCGCCAGCCTCGCTGCCGGGACGCCACCACGGCCACCGCCCCGGTGAGCGCAGAGGCCGCCGTGATGGGGTGGGTGAGCAGGATCAGCCCGTACAGCGCGCCGACTCCGGCGTACCCCCACCAGCCGCCGAGCCCGCTCGGGCCGACGAACCGCACGTCGGGGGCGTCGTCCCGCGCGCGGGTGCCCGTCCAGGCCCACGCCCAGAAGGTGAGCCCGATCGCGAGCGCGGACGGATACCCCAGGTTCGTCGTCATCGGCATCAGCCCGAGATAGCCGCTCCACAGGATCCGCGCCGTGCCCCACAGCAGCGTCATGAACAGCAGGGCCCACACCGGCGCCCAGGGGCGTGACGTGAGGGTCCTGACGAACCGGCCGAGCCCCGTCAGCAGCACCAGCAGATGCACCGGCCCGGCGAGCTTCACGACCTCCCAGCCGGACAGCCCCGTCAGCCGCGCCAGCACGCCCTGGGCGACGGCGTACGGCCCGTAATACGGGCTGCCCTCGCCCGGCAGGTCCGCCATGGTGTGGGCCGGGTGGAGCAGGTCGGCCTTGAGGCGCTCGACGACCGCCGCGTGCTGTCCGGCGTCGCAGCACAGCGGGACCCGCCAGTAAGCCAGCGTCATCACCAGCCAGAACAGGGCGCCGTAGAACTGGTACGGGGTGAGCCTCCCGGCACGGCCGGCGCGCAGTGCCGTCGCGCCGCGCACGGCACGCCGGACCAGGACCGGGGCGCTCACAGGAGGGTGCAAGGGGTCTGGGGCATGCGCGGAATGTTCCCGCCCCTACGCATGCCCTGACCCCGGATCACTTCATCGGGTGAGGCCACTACCGCCACCTGCCGGTCGGTCGCACAGCGCCTGCTGCGCCGCCGCCGGCCAGCGCGCGAACCGGAACCGCGTCCGCTCGACCGCCCCGGTGAGGTTCCGCCAGAACCGCTCGGCGGTGAGCGGGGCACGCACCGACTCCCTCAGCTCGGCGAGTTCACCGCAGTCCAGCGCGGCCCGGGCCGCCTCGACCGCCTCCCGCGAGGCCCCGGCGCGCAGCAGATCGCGCTGCGGAGGATGCTCGGCCGCCCACTCGGCGAAGACCCAGTGGTTGCGCAGGAACTTCTCGTGCCCGGGCCAGCTCCACCGCTCCAGCGCCAGATGCGCGCCGATCGGGCTGGCCAGCCCCCAGGCGTCGTTGACGTAGGTGTCCAGCGGCGCCGCCGCCCCCGTCACACCGAGGTGACGTCCGACGATGACCACCCGGTACGGGGAGTCCGCCGGCATCGGCGTGGCGTGCAGTCGCCGCGCGGCGTCGAAGTAGAGCAGCGTCGGCCCGGGCGCGCGCTCGGCCCGCGCCAGCATGGCGCGCCCCTCCGGCAGGGCGGGCCAGTTGGCCACCCAGGTGGCGGTGCGCACGGGGTTGTGGTCGCCGAGGCCCTCCACGTCGGAGCTGCGCACGTTGAACGAGCCGGGCGTGCTGCGCACGTCGAAGGGTGCCCGCAGCGGACTGACCGCCGTGCACAGCCACACCACCAGCAGCGCGCCCGCCACGCCCGTGACCCTGGTCGCGGGCACGACCAGCACCGGCAGGAGCAGCAGCAGAAGCGCCGGCAGGATCATGCGGGCGTGCATGTAGTCGCCGCCGACGCGGACGACGTACCCGGCCAGCAGCAGACCGGCCGCGAGGGGCGACAGCAGCACCGCGAGTGAGGCCCGTCCCGGGGCACGGTCCCGTTGCTCCCGGCGCGTGCGCCGCACCAGCAGGACGGCCAGCGCCCCGAGCACCGGCACGACCGGCCACAGCCAGTACGGCCCGAGCGTCTCCTGCACGTACCCGGCGCCCCGGCTCCAGTCGCTGGCGCTCGCCTCCTTGGCGATGGCGGGCAGCGGCACCAGGATCCCGTAGTACCCCGCCCGGAACACCTCGTACGCCAGCGGCACCGCCCCCGCCGAGGCCAGCATCGCCGCCGTGCCCCGCCGGGAGGGACGCAGCACCCACCACTGGGCCGCCAGGAAGCACGCCGTGACCACCGCCAGATCGGGCCGGACCAGCGGCCCCAGCCCGAACAGGAAGGCGGCCGTGTACGTCTGCCGGGTCTCCTGACCGCGCCGGGTCCGCGTCAGCGACCACCACGACAGGCCGGTCCAGAAGGCGCCGAGACCGCTCTCCAGACCCGACGTCATGTACGACCAGAACGGCGGCACGGCCAGGAGTACGAACGCACCGGCCGGGAGCAGCAGCCCGGCGCCCCGGTGCAGCCGGCACGTGGCGAGCAGGGCGAACGCGAACCCGGCGGTGCTCAGCAGCAGACCGAGTCCGACCGCGAGGAACGCCGGGTCCTCGCCGGTGACCCAGGTGGTGAGCGCCAGCAGCCACTGCCACAGGGTGCCGGTCGAACTCTCGGCCCGCTCCCCGACGTTGAACACCGGCCCGTGGCCCGCCAGGATCTGCCGGACCGGGCGCAGGTAGATGAGCCCGTCGTCGCAGATCCAGCGCCGCCGGAA
>NZ_JBEXSH010000751.1:0-4572 GCF_040613555.1 Streptomyces sp. NPDC006265 | reverse complement strand
CCCGGATCACGCCGATGAAGAAGACGGCCATGACGGCCGGGGGCAGGAGCGCGGAGACATAGTCCATGGATCCAGGGTAGCCACGTCAGCCCGCGGCGAGCTGCTGGGGGTTCGCCGGGGGCGGCGGGGCCGGCTTGCGGCGCGGGAAGACCTCGCCCGGGGTGGGGATCGGACGGGAGGGCTTCGGGGTGGCCGGGCCGGGCGCCGGGGCCGGGGCGGGCTTGGGGGCCGGCGGCTTGCGGGCGGGTTTCTTCTCGGGCTGCTTCTCCGGGCCGTCCTCGGCGGCTGTGCCGACGGAGGCGCAGCGGCCTCCGGGAATGGCCAGGAGGCGGGTGCGGGAGCCGGGAACAGCGGCCACGTGGAGAGGGGCGGGGGTCATGGCGGTGACCGCGCAGCGATCCAGGAGGGCCGCCGCGGCGGGGTTGCCGCGCAGGGCGCGGAGGGCGGCGAGGTCGTCGGGCAGAGGGCGGTAGCCGGCGCCCAGCGCCTCGTCCAGGAGGGCGAGGTAGCCGGCGGCGGTTCCGGGGAGGGCGGCGCGGTACCGGCCCAGGTCGGCCACGAGGAAGGCGCGCAGCCTGGCCCCCTCCCGCAGTGCCTCGTCGAGTGACTCTGCGAGGCGGAGACAGTCCTGGACGTCGTCGGCCGAGGCGGGGGTGGGGTCTAGGGCGAGGGCGAGAGCGCGGCGGAGCACACGCAGCTCCTCCACGCCGAACGCCATGCCGCCGCGGGATCCGTATGGCGTGGGCATGCGGCGACGATACGCGCTAATCAGACAAATCTCACATAGGGGGCGGGTGTGGCGTGGGGGACCACTCGGGTGGGCGGGACGGATGCCTCCGGCGGTCGGACCGGAGTGAGCACCTGCCCCCGAGTGACCCCCGGCGTCGCGACCGGAGCGCAGATGGAGGCAGCCGCGGGCAGCCGTGCCGGGAAGGGCGGGTCCACGTAGCTGGGGGCAGCCGCGCCGGAAGGGCACACGTCTCATGTAGCCACGGCCAGCCATGCCGGAACGGGGCACATCCATGCAGCCGCTGCCGGCGGCGCCAGAAGGACGCACGTCCACGCGCCCGCAGGCGGCCACGTGCGGAACGGCGCACAGCCACGGCGCAGCCGCGGCCAGCCGTGACAGGAGGGCGCTCACCCACGCAGCCGCAGGCAGTCGCGCCAGCAGGGGGCACAGCCACGACGCCGCCGAGGACAGCCGCGCCGGAAGGGGGCACGGCCGTGGCCGCGGGCGGTCGTGCCGGTGGGGCGGTGCGGGTGGGCGCGGTGGCACCTCGCCGCGCCGAGTCGCGCACCCACCCTGCCTCGGCGGCGACCGCCCGGGACCAGGCTCACATGCGCGACACGTTCCGCTCGTAGACCAGCCGCAGTCCGATCAGCGTCAGCCAGGGCTCGTGTTCGTCGATCACCGACGACTCGCCCAGGACCATCGGCGCGAGGCCGCCCGTCGCGATGACCGTGACGTCGTCCGGGTCCTCCGACAGTTCGCGGGCCATGCGGTTGACCACGCCGTCGACCTGGCCGGCGAAACCGTAGATGACACCCGACTGCATCGCCTCGACCGTGTTCTTGCCGATGACGCTGCGGGGCCGGGCCACCTCGATCTTGCGGAGCTGGGCGCCGCGGACGCCCAGGGCCTCCACCGAGATCTCGATGCCGGGTGAGATCACCCCTCCGACGTACTCGCCTCGCGCGCTGACCGCGTCGAACGTCGTCGCCGTGCCGAAGTCGACGACGATGGCGGGGCCGCCGTAGAGCTCGACCGCCGCGACCGCGTTGATGATGCGGTCGGCGCCGACCTCCTTGGGGTTGTCCATGAGGATCGGCACGCCCGTCTTGACGCCCGGTTCGACGAGGATGGCGGGCACGTCGCCGTAGTAGCGGCGCGTCACCTCGCGGAGCTCGTGCAGGACCGAGGGGACGGTGGCGCAGATGGCGATGCCGTCGATGCCGTCGCCCAGCTCGTCGCCGAGGAGCGGGTGCATGCCCATCAGGCCCTGGAGGAGGACGGCCAGTTCGTCCGCGGTGCGGCGCGCGTCCGTGGAGATGCGCCAGTGTTCGACGATCTCGTCGCCGTCGAACAGGCCGAGGACGGTGTGGGTGTTTCCTACGTCGATCGTCAGCAGCATGACCCGTACCCGCCCCTACTCCGCCGGCCGCAGGTCCAGGCCGATGTCCAGGATCGGCGAGGAGTGGGTGAGGGCTCCGACGGCGAGGTAGTCGACGCCGGTGTCGGCGTACGCCTTGGCGTTGCCGAGGGTGAGGCGGCCCGAGGCCTCCAGGGCGGCACGGCCCTGGACGATCGCGACCGCCTCCGCGCACTCGCCCGGCGTGAAGTTGTCCAGCAGGATCAGGTCCGCGCCGGCGTCCAGGACCTCGCGGAGCTGGTGCAGGGTGTCGACCTCGACCTCGATGGGGACCTCCGGGAAGTGCTCGCGGACCGCCTGGAAGGCCTGGGCGACGCCGCCCGCGGCGACCACGTGGTTGTCCTTGACCAGGGCCGCGTCCGAGAGGGACATGCGGTGGTTGACGCCCCCGCCGCAGCGGACCGCGTACTTTTCGAGGCTGCGCAGGCCGGGGGTGGTCTTGCGGGTGTCGCGGACCTTCGCCTTGGTCCCGTCGAGTGCGTCCGCCCACGCGCGCGTGGCCGTCGCGACGCCCGACAGGCGGCACAGGATGTTCAGCGCGCTGCGCTCGGCCGTGAGGAGGTCGCGGGTGCGGGTGGTCACGGAGAGGAGCATCTGGCCCGCTTCCACGCGGTCGCCGTCCTCCGCGTGGCGCTCGATCTCGAGCTCCTCCTCGCAGACCACCGAGATGACCGCCTCGGCGACGCGCAGACCGGCCACGGTGCCCGCCTCGCGGGCGGTGAAGTCCGCCGTGGCCACCGCGTCCTCGGGAATGGTCGCCACCGTCGTCACGTCCACGCCGTGGGCCAGGTCCTCCTGGAGGGCCACGTTGGCGATGTCCTCGACCTCGACGGGGTCGAGGCCGGCGTCGGCCAGGAGCTGGGCGAGTGCGGGGTCAAGGCCGCACTCCAGGTATACCTCGTCGTCCGCGCCGCAGGCGCAGCCGTCTCCGCAGCCTCCGGAGGAGGCGAGGGGAAGGTCGGGGGTGCTCACGTCGGTCACTGCTCCTGGGGGGCCTGGGGCGGGAGGGTCGTAGGGAAGTGTGTGGTGTCCGTGGTGTGCACGGCCAGCGTGCGGTCCGGGTTCAGGGTCACGACGATGTGGCGGCGCCAGGCCGCGTCGTCGCGCTCGGGGCGGTCCTCGCGCCAGTGGCAGCCCCGGGTCTCCTCGCGCAGCAGGGCGGCGGCGACCAGGACGCGGGCCACGCACAGGAGGTTGGTGGCCTCCCAGGTGTCGACGCCGGCCTCGGCCGTCTCGCCGTTCTCGGCCAGGGCCTCGCGGGCGTCGGTGTGCAGGCGCTGGAGCTGGTCGGCGGCCTTGGCGAGGGAGCCGGCCGAGCGCAGGACGCCCGCCCCGCCCGTCATGATCCGCTGGATCGTGAAGCGGGCCTGCGGGGTCTGCAGCGGATGCTCGGGGATCTCGGGGTGAGGGGCCGGCTGGGGCACGCGCGCGCGCACGCCGTTCGCCGCGATGTCGGCCGCGATGCGCTCGGCGTAGACGAGGCCTTCGAGCAGGGAGTTGGACGCCAGCCGGTTGGCGCCGTGCACCCCGGTGCAGGCGACCTCGCCGCACGCGTACAGGCCGGGGACGGTCGTACGGCCGTGGGAGTCGGTGCGGACGCCGCCGGAGGCGTAGTGCGCGGCCGGGGCGACCGGGACGGGGTCCGTGACCGGGTCGATGCCGTGGGCGCGGCAGGCGGCCAGGATCGTCGGGAAGCGGTGCTCCCACATCTCGGCGCCGAAGTGCCGGGCGTCGAGGTACATGTGCTCGGCGTCCTGCTCCTGCATGCGGCGCGTGATGCCCTTGGCGACGATGTCGCGGGGGGCGAGTTCGGCGAGTTCGTGCTGTCCGACCATGAAGCGGACGCCGTCGGCGTCGATCAGGTGGGCGCCCTCGCCGCGCACGGCCTCGGAGACCAGGGGCTGCTGGCCCTCCGCGTCCGGGCCGAGGAACAGCACGGTCGGGTGGAACTGGACGAACTCCAGGTCGCTGACCTCCGCGCCCGCCCGGAGCGCGAGCGCCACCCCGTCGCCCGTCGACACCGACGGGTTGGTGGTGGCGGAGAAGACCTGGCCCATGCCGCCGGTCGCGAGGACCACCGCGGGGGCGTGGACGGCCCCGACGCCGTCGTGCTGGCCCTCCCCCATGACGTGCAGGGTGACACCGGCGGTGCGGCCCTCGGCGTCCGTGAGGAGGTCCAGGACGAGCGCGTTCTCGACGGTGCGCATGCCCCGCGCGCGGACGGCCTCGACCAGGGCGCGGGAGATCTCGGCGCCGGTGGCGTCACCGCCGGCGTGCGCGATGCGGCGGCGGTGGTGGCCGCCCTCGCGGGTCAGTTCCAGCTCGCCCCCGGCGGACTCGTCGAACCGGGCGCCGGTCTCGATGAGGCGGCGTACCGCGTCGGGGCCCTCGGTGACGAGGAGGCGGACGGCGTCCTCGTCGC
>NZ_JBEXSH010000750.1:0-4582 GCF_040613555.1 Streptomyces sp. NPDC006265 | reverse complement strand
AGTGCCGGCGGACGTCAGCACGCGGCAGAGGGTCCGCCGCGAGGCCGGAGCGCCCGCGGGCGCGGACCCCGTTCGGCTTCACGAAGCCGCCGCCGGCAGTACCACCTCGAAGCGGCAGCCCCCGGGGATGTTGCGTACGCCGGTCCGGCCCTGGTGGGCTTCCACGATGCCGCGGACGATGGCGAGGCCCAGGCCCGCGCCCGCCGGGGGCGTCCGGGCGTGCGTGCCGCGCCAGCCGGTGTCGAAGACGCGCGGCAGGTCCTCCTCCGGGATGCCACCGCAGCCGTCCGTCACGGACAGCACGACGCCCTCGGGAGAACGCTCGGCGGCGATCGCGACCGTGCCGTCGGCCGGGGTCCGACGGATCGCGTTGACCAGCAGGTTGCCCAGCACCCGGCTCATCTCCTTGCCGTCCACCTCCACCGGCACCGGCTCGATGAGGCCGCCCACCAGCCGCACCCCGTGCTCGCGGGCGAGCGGGTCGACTCCGGCGAGGGCGTCGCCGACCAGGTCGTACAGGGAGATCCGGGTGGGCGTCAGGGCCAGGGCCCCGGCGTGGATGCGGGAGAGCTCGAAGAGGTCGCCGACCATGCCGTTGAGGCGTTCGACCTCGGTCCGCATCTGCCGGAGGTAGCGGTTCGGGTCGGCGGCGACGCCGTCCTCCAGGGCCTCCGACATGGCGCGCAGACCGGCCAGCGGAGTGCGCAGGTCATGGGAGATCCAGGCGACGAGTTCCCGACGGGAGGTCTCCAGGGCGCGTTCCCGCTCCCGGGACTCGGCGAGCCTGGCGCTGGTGGCCGCCAGCTCGCGGCTCACCGCGGCCAGTTCGGCCGTGGCGGGACCGCCGGGCGCGGCGAAGTTCCCGCCGTCGCCGAAGGAGCGCGCGGCCACGGCGAGCTCCCTGCTGCGGGCCACGACCCAACGGCCCAGCAGCAGCGCGGTGGCCAGGGAGACGACGGCCGCCATGGCGACGACGGTCGTGACGACGGTCAGGTCGTGCGGCGACAGGAACATCGCCCAGGCGACGACGAGCGTGCCGGCGAGCATCGCGACGACGCCGACCGCCGCCACCACCGCCAGCGAGACGGTCAGCGAACGGCGGCGGATCAAGCGCAGTACACCCGCTCCCACCAGTCCCGTGGCGGCGGCACCGGCGAAGGCGTACAGGGCGATGAGGAGGTTGTCGCGCACGGTCAGTCGTCCCCTTCACCGGGTTCGAAGCGGTAGCCCACGCCCCAGACGGTCTGGATCAGGCGGGGCCGGGCGGGGTCGTCCTCGACCTTGCCGCGCAGGCGACGGACATGGACCGTGACGGTCGACAGGTCGCCGAAGTCCCACCCCCAGACCTCACGCATCAGGTCCTCGCGCCCGAAGGCCTGCCCCGGGTGCCGCAGGAGGAAGGCGAGCAGGTCGAACTCACGGAGGGTGAGGGCGAGTTCGATGCCGTTCTTGGTGGCCCGTCGGGCCGCCGGTTCGACGGTCAGGCCCGCCGCTGCCAGCCGGTCACCCGTCGCGGCGGGGCGGCTGCGGCGCAGCACCGACTCGACGCGCAGGACGAGTTCGCGGGGGCTGAAGGGCTTGGTGACGTAGTCGTCGGCGCCTACCTCCAGGCCCAGGATGCGGTCGTCCTCGTCGCCCCGGGCGGTCAGCATGATGACGGGCACGGGGCCGCTGCCGCGGATCCGCCGGCACACCTCCAGGCCGTCCATGCCGGGCAGCATCAGGTCGAGCACGACCAGGTCCGGCCGCTGGGCGGCGGCGCGGGCGAGGGCGGTCGGGCCGTCGTCGGCGCGGTCCACGGCGTAACCGGCGCGGTCCAGATATCCGGCGACGACCTCGGCGACGGTCGGATCGTCGTCGACGACCAGGATCCTGCGGGTCGCGTCCGCGGTCCTGGGGGGCTCGTACGGCTGTCGGTGCATGCCCCCAGCCTGACACCGCGCCGCTGCCGACGGGGGTCCGGGCACCGCTCCGGTGTCCGACGTCCGCGTTTCGTAAGGAGCGGCTGTCCGGTATGCCAGGTTCGCGTTCGTAGGGTGAAACCGTGACGACGACACCTTCGGACGTCGACGTGGTGCTGCCCTGCCTGAACGAGACCGACGCCCTTCCCTGGGTGCTCGAACGGATTCATGTCCCACCACACCTGGCCCTCCCCGGCGTGGACGTGGTGGATGCCGAGGACGTGGTGGTCCAGCACGCCTTCCACGAGGTTGAACAGGCCCCAGCCGACGAGCATCCAGCCCCACAGCACCCGGGAGGTCCACACCCGCCGCCGGTCGTGGGTGACCCGCGCGTACAGCACGGCCAGCCCGAGCAGGACCGCGAGCCAGCACACGGTGTGGAAGACGCCGTCCCACAGGGTGTTCATCTCCAGGCCGGAGACGGTGTGGGGGTTGTAGTACTTCACCCCGATGCGGTCCTGGTTGGTGCTGGAGAGCATGTGGTGCCACTGGAGCAACTGGTGCAGCAGGATGCCGTCGGCGAACCCGCCCATCCCGACTCCGAGCACGATGCCCGGCAACCGGAGGTCCGCCGGTCGTGGGGTGTCGACCCGGGCTTCACTTTGCGTGGTGGCCATCACTCGTCTCCGCTCCTGCCTGGGGGAAGGACCGAGGACGACGTTCCCCGCTGCGCGGCGCTCACGCCCTGCTCAGGACCTCCATCCGGCTCAAAGACCCTTTCCAGCCGTCCCCGCGGAGCTCCGGGAAACGCTCGGCGCCTACTGCCGGTACCCGCCGAGGAACCGCCCGATCCGGCCGATCGCCGCCTCCAGGTCCTCCGCGTGGGGCAGCGTCAGGATGCGGAAGTGGTCCGGCGTCGGCCAGTTGAAGCCGGTGCCCTGGACGACCTGGATCTTCTCCCGCAGCAGCAGGTCCAGGACGAACTTCTCGTCGTCGTGGATCTTGTGGACCTTGGGGTCGAGGCGCGGGAAGGCGTAGAGCGAACCCTTCGGCTTCACACAGGTCACACCGGGGATCTCGTTCAGCTTCTCCCAGGCCACGGTGCGCTGTTCGTGCAGCCGGCCGCCGGGCGCGGTCAGCTCGTGGATGGACTGCCGGCCGCCGAGCGCGGCCTGGATGGCGTACTGCGCGGGCGCGTTGGCGCACAGCCGCATGGACGCCAGCATGGTGAGGCCCTCCAGGTAGTCCTTCGCGTGCTGCCGTGGCCCGGTGACCACCAGCCAGCCGGAGCGGAAGCCCGCCACGCGGTACGTCTTGGACAGGCCGCAGAAGGTGAGGACCACCAGGTCGGGGGCGAGGGCCGCGGCCGAGTGGTGGACGGCGTCGTCGTAGAGGATCTGGTCGTAGATCTCGTCGGCGAAGACCATCAGGCCGTGCCGCCGGGCGAGGTCGAGGATGCCCTCGACGATCTCCTTGGGGTAGACCGCGCCGGTGGGGTTGTTCGGGTTGATGATCACGACCGCCTTCGTACGGGCGGTGATCTTCGACGCCATGTCGTCGAGGTCGGGATACCAGTCGGCCTGCTCGTCGCACAGGTAGTGGACCGCCTTGCCGCCCGCGAGGGTCGTCACCGCCGTCCACAGGGGGAAGTCCGGGGCGGGGATGAGGATCTCGTCGCCGTCCTCGAGGAGCGCCTGCACGGCCATCGACACCAGCTCCGAGACGCCGTTGCCGAGGAAGACGTCGTCGACGCCGACCTCCAGGCCGAGCGTCTGGTACCGCTGGGCCACGGCCCGGCGCGCGGAGAGGATGCCGCGTGAATCGGTGTAGCCGTGCGCCTGCGGCAGCATCCGGATCATGTCCTGGAGGATCTCCTCCGGCGCCTCGAATCCGAAGAGCGCGGGATTGCCGGTGTTCAGTCGCAGCACGCTGTGGCCCGCCTCCTCCAGCGCGTTGGCGTGCTCGATCACCGGGCCGCGGATCTCGTAACAGACCTCGCTGAGTTTGCTCGACTGCCGGAACTCCATGCGCTGCTTCCCCTCTGGCGACTGGTGCTGCTTGGTTTTACCAAGTGGGCGCTTGGAAAGTCCAACAACTTGTCTAGACTGCGTCGCATGCCACCTCGCCGAAGCTACGACCAGTACTGCTCCGCCGCCCGTGCGCTCGACGTCGTCGGTGACCGCTGGACCCTGCTGATCGTCCGGGAGCTCCTCGCCGGTCCCCGCCGCTACACCGACCTGCACGCGGACCTGCCCGGCGTGAGCACCGACGTCCTCGCCTCGCGGCTGAAGGACATGGAGCGCGACGGCCTGGCGACCCGGCGCCGGCTGCCGCCGCCCGGTGCGGCGTACGTGTACGAAATCACGGCCAGGGGGCGGGAGTTGCTGCCCGTTCTGCAGGCGCTGGGGGAGTGGGGGCAGGCCGAACTCGGGAAACGCCGGCCGACGGACGCGGTCCGGGCCCATTGGTTCGCCCTGCCGCTGCTGCGCCTGCTGGAGGGCGAGGGACTCGTCGAAGTCCGCCTGGAGGAAGGCCTGTTCCATCTGTACGCCGGTGCCGAGGACGGTCCCGTGTACGGCGACGGGCCCGCTCCGGGGGAGCCCGACGCCCGACTGGTCCTGGACACCGCCACGTGCACGGCTCTCGGCCGGGGGGAGCTCGGTCTGGCCCGGGCCGTGGGG
>NZ_JBEXSH010000749.1:0-4583 GCF_040613555.1 Streptomyces sp. NPDC006265 | reverse complement strand
CTCGTCGGCCGCCCTGCTGGCCAATGCGATGCAGCAGCCGGAGGCGTCCCGCATCCCGCTGTTCACCGCCGCCGACTACGCCTGGAACCCGCGCGCCTACCGGCCCGGGGAGTCCTGGCGTGCCGCGATCGCCGACCTCGCGGGCGGGGACCGGCGTCGCGAGCAGGCCCTGGCCGCGCTGGCCGGCAACGACGCGTCGTCGGTCCTGGACGACGAGGAGTCGGCGTATCTGCGCCCGCTGACCGAGGCGTACTGGGAGTCCCACACGGCGGGCGGCGCGGGCACCGGCGGTGACGCCGCGCGGCGGCTGCGCGAGGCCTTCACCGTGCTGCGCGAGCTGCCCCGGCGACTGTCCGGAAGCGGCCTCGGCTCCGAGGTCGCCCCCTGGTCGGAGCAGCTGGCGTCGTACGGCGAGGCGGGCACGGCCGCGCTCGGCATGCTGGACGCGCAGCGCGCCGGGGACGCGGCGGCGGCCTGCAGGGCGTACCGCAGGCTCGGCGCGCTGCGGGCCCGGCTGGAGTCGGCACCGGTCGAGGTCGGCACGGACGTGCTGGACCCCTTCCTGCAGCGGGCGCAGAAGTCGTACGCGGCCTGGTCGGGCATCCACCACGAGCCGCCCCGCAACCCCGGTGACGGCCGCGCCCTGCGCCTCCCGCAGCCCCGGGCGCTGACCGCCGTGACGGCCCTGACCGAGCCGGGCACCGAGGGCGGCGTCGAGGTGCATGTGCCGGGGCAGGGCTGGCGTGAGGCGGGCCGGCTGGACCGGTCCGGGGCGACCGAGGTGCGGCTCGGGACCCGCGCCGACGCCCTGCGGGTCACCGGTCCCGCGCCCTCCCGCGTGCACCACCTCATCCCCTGGTTCACCGACTCCCCCGCCGTCTCCCTCGGCCTGCCCCGCGACCGGGCGGACGTCGAGACCGGCCGGACCGAGCGGCTGACCGCCCGGCTCGGATCGCTGCGCCCCGCCGACGCCCGCGGCAGGCTCACCGCCGAGGCGCCCGAGGGCGTCCGCGTCCGGGTGCCGAAGGACCCCGTCGTCGTCTATCTGCTCACCGCCACCGGGCCCGACGCCGACACCCGGTTGCGTGCGGAACTCGTCGCCGAGGGTCTCGACTCCGTACCGGACCTCGGGGTCGCCGGAGACGCCGGAGCCGTCGCGAAGGCCGTCGAACGGCTGGTCGAGGCCGGGGCCGACAGCGTCGTCCTGCAACCGACGGCGGACGAACCCGACCCGGAGGGGTTCGTGCGGTTCGCGGCGGAAGAGGTGCGTCCGCTCGTCCCCTGAGGCCCGTTGCCATGAGAACAGGTCCCGGCGGCCGGACAGAACAACGGGAGGACAGCCCAGCAGGACGTCAGTCAGTGCCCGAGCCACGACCAGCGGAACCTGAGTATCAGCATCAATGTCAGTGGTCGCTGCCAGACTCCCGGCATGAGCGATGACGACGTGGACGTGCGTCTGCGCGACGTGGTGGAAGCCGACCTCGAGTTCTTCCTGGCGTACGAGCACGATCCGGAAGCCGTTCGGCGGTCGAGGTTCACCCCTCGGCCGCGGGAGGCGTTCCTGCGGCACTGGAAGACCAAGGTCCTCGGGGACGACACCGTCTTCGTGCAGGCCGTGACCGTCGACGGTGAAGTCGCCGGCAGCATCGTCGCCTGGTGGGACGCGGACCGCCGCTTCCTCGGGTACTGGCTCGGACGCCCCTACTGGGGCCGCGGCATCGGCAGCCGCGCCCTCGCCCTCTTCCTGGAGCGGGAGCGGAACCGGCCCCTGCACGCCGACCCCGCCGGCGACAACACCGGCTCCGTGCGCCTCCTCGAGAAGCATGGCTTCCAGCGGACCGGCACCGTCCGGCACGGGGACAACGAACACGTCATGCTCGTCCTCGCGTGAGCAGAAATCGCGTGACGTCCCCGTCCACCCCCCGCCACCATCCCTCCATGGCAGAGCACCGGAACACGCACCCCGCCACCTTCGAAGACCTCCTCGCCGAAGGGGCCTCCGTCCCGACAGAAGGCTGGGACTTCTCCTGGTTCGAAGGGCGGGCGACCGAAGCACGTCCCTCCTGGGGATACGCCCGTTCGATGTCCGAGCGTCTCGGCCGGGCGAGTGCGGTGCTCGACGTGCAGACCGGGGGAGGAGAGGTGCTGGACTTCGCCCTCGCCACGGCCCCCGCCCCGAAGCCGCCCCTCCTCAGCGTCGCCACCGAAGGCTGGCCCCCCAACGTCGCCAGGGCCACCGCCCTGCTCCGCCCGCACGGCGTCGCCGTCGTCGCCGCTGCCGAGGACGACCCGCTGCCCTTCGCCGACGGTGCCTTCGACCTGGTCGTCAGCCGCCATCCGGTCCGCCCGCACTGGGACGAGATCACCCGCGTCCTCCGGCCCGGCGGGACATACTTCGCCCAGCACGTCGGCCCGAGCAGCGCTTTCGAACTCGTCGAGTACTTCCTCGGGCCCCAGCCGGACGGTGTGCGCAGTGCCCGCCATCCCGACCGTGAGCGCGCCGACGCCGAGGCCGCCGGGCTCGACGTCGTCGATCTGCGGGCGGAGCGGCTGCGGATGGAGTTCCAGGACATCGGCGCGGTCGTGCACTTCCTGCGCAAGGTGGTCTGGATGGTCCCCGGCTTCACCGTCGAGGCGTACGAACCGCGACTGCGGGAGCTGCACGAGCGCATCCGCGCCGAGGGCCCCTTCGTCGCCCACAGCACCCGCCACCTCTTCGAGGCTCGCAAGCCCGGATGACGCATGACTTCGGCACACGGATGCGGCGACGCCCACGACCGCCCGGTCACGTGTGCGGACCCACCGTCACCTCCCTCACCACCAGCTCCGGCGTCGCTTCCAGCACCTCACCCACCCGCTCCACCTGCTCGCCCAGCTCCCGTTCCTGCCGTGCCGTCAGCCGGACGAGCGGCTCGACCGTGACGGTCGTACGACGGCCCCGGCGCCGCTGGTGCCACACCCCCGCCACGACACCGTCGACGAGCAGCACCGGGTAGTTGCCCGCCTGCCCGCCCCCGAGGGTCCGCTGGTACGCCGCTCCGGGGAACAACCGCTCGCGGGGCTGTCCGGCGATGACGTACGCGTCGAAATAGGGGAGCAGGCGCACACCCCGTGGCGGGCCGTCCGGGAAGTCGGTGTCGCCCGCCGCCACCCACGCCGGTGTCCCCTCGAAGCGGACCTCCTCGATGCGGCCCACCGCGGCCAGTTCGCCGAACAGCGCCGTGGCCCAGCCGGGCGGCGCCGCCAGCCGGCGCGCGAAGTACTGCGGCGTCGCCGGGCCGTACGCGTGCAGATAGCGGTGGACGAAGGCATGCACTGTCTCTCCCGTGTGCCCGGTGTCGCCCGGGTCCGCCTCCAGGTCCCCGGGCAGCGGGCGGGTGTACGTCGCCTTGCGCCCCCGGTTCGGGCCGAAGCACAGCGTGCCCGCCCAGCCGGCCCGGTGCATCACCTGGCGCCAGCACGGCCACAGATCCTGGAACGCGGGGGTCACGCGGCCGCCGGCCCAGGAACCCGTGCGGGCGACGACCTCCTCGGACAGTTCGTCGAGGGTGAGGAACCTGCCGTCGAGTGCGTCGCCGATCGCCGTGACGACCTGGCCCGCCTGCTCCTCGGTGAGCCGTACGCCGGGCGGGAACGGGCTCGGGCCGGTCGGCACCGCGGTCAAGGCCGCCGAAAAGAGGGGGAGTTCCCGGGCCGGGAGGAGATGCACGGTGCCGCGCGGGCCGTACGTCTTGATCAGGGACCGGTCGTCCCACAGTGCGGCCCGTACGTCCGCCCGCGTGACCCCGTCCGCCCGCATCCCCACCGACACCTCGGCCGCGGAGAGCACCTGCGCGTGCGCGCCCGGCATCGCGCCGGCCACCTCGGCGACCGGTGTGCCGGTCCCGGCCGGTCCGGCCAGGAACTGCCGCTCCGCCCGGCGCGCGTTCGCCGCGTCCCACGTGATCTTCGCGGTCGTCGTCATGGTGCGACGCCAGACGCGGAAGAGGACAGATCCCGGCCTATACCCCCGGTCGGCCCATGCCACTCGCGGGCCACTCCTTTCACCCACTGCACTTGCGTATCTTCCGACGAGAGTCTTCACATCGTTATCGCCCACCGCTCGCCTCCGCGCCGCCGCTCACGTAGGTTCGGACCAGAGTATTCGCGTGTGCAAAGCTGCGCGGACGGCACCGCGCGGTGGAGGGGGCTGCGCGGTGTCAGGGCCTCGCCGTCGAACCGACGCGCCGGTGATGCGAGTCGGCAAAGCGGTGAATCGGGGTCGCCCCCGGGGTGGTGACGGTCAAGCCGGCGCTCGCGGCCGGGTCACCCGTCCGGGGGGATGGGTGGACAAGTCACCCGAGTGGACCCCAAGGTGTGGCAAATCCTCCGGATCCTGCCCCGGTGTGCCCGATTCCCCAGCGTATGCGCAGTGTTTCGGCCAGAGGTGAGCCGTGAACGAAGGCTTCCGCGGGCATCGCCGCGTCGCCGGGCGGCTCCGGAGAGTAGTCAACCCCGGGTGCACTCCCGCGGGCTCCCGGCGGAACGCCCATTCTGCAGACAATCCGCAAAATACTCCGCCCGGCCGTGTCCTCGGCACGTGT
>NZ_JBEXSH010000748.1:0-4585 GCF_040613555.1 Streptomyces sp. NPDC006265 | reverse complement strand
AAGCGCGCTGCGGTCAAGAAGGCCGCCGTCAAGAGCTACCCGAACAACCTCGACGGCTGGATTCGCGAGTCGCTCGCCATCCTCAAGAAGCACGACATCCCCGCGTCCTACGACGGCATCCACCGCAACATCATTCGGGAGTCCTCGGGCAACCCGAAGGCGATCAACAACTGGGACATCAACGCCATCAACGGCATCCCGTCGAAGGGCCTGCTCCAGGTCATCCCGCCGACCTTCAAGCACTGGCACGTCCCCGGCACCTCCTGGGACATCTACGACCCGGTAGCCAACATCACCGCCGCCTGCAACTACGCGGCCGACAAGTACGGCTCCATGGACAACGTCGACAGCGCGTACTGAGGTCGGCGCGGACCTCTGGGACAGCTGTAGGTACGCCGAAGGGCGGCACCCTCCTGACGGGGTGCCGCCCTTCGGGCGTCGTGTCGTGGCGCGGTGACTACTTGCGCATGACCTCGGGCTCGTGGCGGCGCAGGAAGCGGGCCACGAAGAAGCCGCAGATCACGCCGAGGACGAGGAGCGCGCCCATGTCCATCGCCCAGGCCCCGACCGTGTGCTCCCACAGCGGGTCGGTGTCGCCGGCCGTCTCGGGCGGGCTGATCTTGTTGAAGTCCAGCGTGGCGCCGGAGGCGGCGACCGCCCAGCGCGACGGCATCAGGAACGAGAACTGGTTGACGCCTATCGATCCGTGCAACGTGAACAGGCAGCCCGTGAAGACGACCTGGATGATGGCGAACATCACCAGCAGCGGCATGGTCTTCTCGGCGGTCTTCACCAGCGAGGAGATGATCAGGCCGAACATCATCGAGGTGAAGCCCAGAGCCATGATCGGCACGGACAGCTCGACGAGCGTGGCGCTGCCGAAGACCAGGCCCTCCTCGGGGATCTCGCGACTGGAGAAGCCGATGACACCGACCAGCAGGCCCTGGAGCACGGTGATCATGCCGAGCACGAACACCTTCGACATCAGGTACGCCGAGCGCGAGAGGCCGGTGGCCCGCTCCCGCTCGTAGATGACGCGTTCCTTGATCAGCTCTCGGACCGAGTTCGCCGCGCCCGCGAAGCAGGCGCCGACCGCGAGGATCAGCAGGACCGTGGTGGCCGTGCCGTTCGGGATGATGCGGCCGCTCTGCGGGTTGGCCGGGTTGGGCAGTAGGCCCTTGTCGGCGTCGATGAGCAGGCTGACCGCGCCGAGGACGGCCGGAAGGATCACCATCAGGGCGAGGAAGCCCTTGTCCGAGACGATCACCGAGACATATCGCCGGACAAGCGTGACGAACTGGGACATCCAGCCCTGTGGCTTCGGCGGCTTCATCGCCTGCATCTGCGGGACCTGTACGGACTGCGGCGCAACGGCGTCGATGTCCGCGGCGTACATCTGGTAGTGCTGCGAGCCCTTCCAGCGGCCCGCCCAGTCGTAGTCGCGGTAGTTCTCGAAGGCGGAGAAGACATCGGCCCAGGTGTCGTAGCCGAAGAAGTTCAGCGCCTCCTCGGGCGGGCCGAAGTAGGCGACCGAGCCGCCAGGCGCCATCACCAGCAGCTTGTCGCAGATCGCCAGCTCGGCCACCGAGTGGGTGACGACGAGGACCGTACGGCCGTCGTCGGCGAGGCCGCGCAGCAGCTGCATGACGTCGCGGTCCATGCCCGGGTCGAGGCCGGAGGTCGGCTCGTCCAGGAAGATCAGCGACGGCTTGGTGAGCAGCTCCAGGGCGACCGACACGCGCTTGCGCTGGCCGCCGGACAGGGACGTGACCTTCTTGTCCTTGTGGATGTCGAGCTTGAGCTCGCGCAGCACCTCGTCGATGCGGGCCTCGCGCTCGGCGCCGGTGGTGTCGGCGGGAAAGCGCAGCTTGGCCGCGTACTTGAGGGCCTTCTTGACGGTCAGCTCCTTGTGCAGGATGTCGTCCTGCGGGACCAGACCGATGCGCTGGCGCAGCTCGGCGAACTGCTTGTAGAGGTTCCGGTTGTCGTACAGCACCTCGCCCTGGTTGGCGGGGCGGTAGCCCGTGAGCGCCTTGAGCAGGGTCGACTTGCCGGAGCCGGACGGGCCGATGACGGCGATCAGCGACTTCTCCGGGACGCCGAAGGAGACGTCCTTGAGGATCTGCTTGCCGCCGTCGACCGTGACGGTCAGATGGCGGGCGGAGAAGGACACCTCACCGGTGTCGACGAACTCCTCGAGCCGGTCGCCGACGATGCGGAACGTCGAGTGGCCCACGCCGACGACGTCGGTCGGGCCGAGCAGCTGTGTACCGCCCTTGGCGATGGGCTGGCCGTTGACGTACGTGCCGTTGTGGGAGCCGAGATCGCGGATCTCCATGCGGCCGTCGGGCGTGGCGTGGAACTCGGCGTGGTGCCGGGAGACCTGCAGGTCCGAGACGACCAGTTCGTTCTCCAGGGCACGGCCGATGCGCATCACGCGGCCGAGGGAGAACTGGTGGAACGTGGTCGGGCTGCGGTCGCCGTAGACCGGCGGCGCCCCCGCGACACCGCCGGGGCCCTGCTGCTGCGGGATGTGCGCCGCGGCCTGCTGCGGCTGCTGCCAGCCGGCCTGCTGAGCCGCCTGCGGATGAGACGCCTGCTGGTGAGGCGGCTGCTGGGCCGGAGCCTGCGGCGCCCAGCCCGGGTTCGCGCCCTGCGCGGCGTACGGCTGCTGCTGGGGCTGGGCCTGCGGCGTGGCGACGGAGGCCGCGGCGCCGGACAGGTTCAGGCGCGGGCCGTCGGTCGCGTTGCCCAGGTTGACGGCCGAGCCGGGGCCGAGCTCCATCTGATGGATGCGCTGCCCCTGCACGAACGTGCCGTTGGTGCTGCCATGGTCCTCGATGACCCAACTGCGGCCGTTGAAGCTGACCGTGGCGTGACGCCAGGAGACCCTGGCGTCGTCGAAGACGACGTCCCCCTGCGGATCACGTCCGAGGCTGTATGCCCTGGACGGATCGAGCGTCCAGGTGCGTCCGTTTGATTCCAGTACGAGTTCCGGCACTCCATGCCCCACTGAGTTGTCCCCCGATTTACCCCCGGCATGGGGAGTCTAGGGATGTCGAACATCGGGGGGAACTATTTCAGGAGCTGGCCTCTGACCGAAAGTCGGGCCTTGTGAAGACCGCGTTCGGACGCATCGACCGATTCCATTGACGGGGTTGAAACCGGGCCGGAGAGTGGTATTTCGACGCGAGGGGGACATGCGCGGTGTTCCCGTCGCGCAGCGGATCGGGGGGTCTGCCATGAGTGCTGCCGCAGGGGTCGAGACGGCGAGGGACGACGCGCGCGTGCCGTGGGGGGACGTGCTGATGTCCGCCGTGGCCGCCGTGAGCTGGGCGTTGATCGGGATGGCGGGGACGGCGGCGCTGGGTCTGCGGCTGCTGGAGGCGGACGCGGGGGGCTCGTTGGGGCCGATGACCGCGGCGGTGGTGGCTCTCGGGGCGGGTGGTTCGGTCACGCCGTCCGGTGATGTGTCGGCGTTCGGCCTCACGGGCGCGGAGGCGGACACGGCCATCGAGATCACGCCACTGGGGGTCAGCCTGGTCGGGGCGGTACTGCTGGCCTGGTTCTTCCTGCGGTCCTTGCGGGCGGCGGGAGTTGTGATCCCATCGGCCGAACTGCTCGCGCGGGCGGGGTCGGTGGTGGTGCTGTTCGTGACGATGCTGGGCGGGCTGGCCTGGGCGGGCCACGACGTCATCACGATCGACGGGGGGTCGCTGGGGCTGGACGACGTGACCGGCGGGGGCGGCGGCATCGAGGTCCCGGGGCTCGGGGACATCGGGGGGCTGCTGCCGGACCGGCTCGGCGACCTGGTCGACGCGCAGGCCGCGGTCGGCTTCACGGTCGACACCGCCCCGACGCTGCTCGGCGGGTTCGGCTGGTCGGCCGGGATCCTCGTCGTGGCGCTGCTGGCCTCGCGCCGTACGCCGCTGCCGCGGGGCTGGGAGGCCGTGCACCGGGTCGTACGACCGGCCGTGTCGGCGGTGGTGACCGTGCTGCTGGTGGCGGTGGCGGCGGGGTGCGCGGCGGCGGCTTACGCGGCGGTCGGCGACGACCATCCCCGGCGCATCGCCGGCGCGGCGCTGCTCGGGGCGCCGAACGGGGTGTGGCTGGGGGTGCCGCTCGGCCTGTTCGTGCCCTGGGACGGGCGGGCGACGGGCGAACTGACCCGCTTCCTGCCGAATCCGCTGGACGATCTGCTCGGCACCGGGGCCGACCGGCCGGTGACGCTGGGCCGGCTGGCCGAGCTGGACGGGCGGGTGTGGCTGCTGGGGGTGGCGGCGGCCTCGATGATGCTGCTGGCGGGCGTGCTGGCGGGGGTCCGGACGCCGGTCGGGGCGGCGGGAGAGGGGCCCGGTGCCCTGCGTTTCGCGGGCCGGGGCGCGCTGCGACTGGGGGGCGCGACCGCGCTCGCCCTGCCCCTGCTGGCCTGGCTGACGGATGTCTCCGTGACCGCGTCCCTGTCCGTGCTCGGCTTCGACGCCTTCGGCGCGGGCATCGACCTGCACGGCCACCTCGGCATGGCCCTGCTGCTGGGTGCGGTGTGGTAGTCGCGCTGGCTGGGGTGGATCGCCGGGAGGGCGCC
>NZ_JBEXSH010000747.1:0-4588 GCF_040613555.1 Streptomyces sp. NPDC006265 | reverse complement strand
GCGCGACGTGCGCTGCGTCGGCGGTGCGGTCCGCTCGGTGGAGATGGCCGACGGATACGCCCTCGACGCCGACCTCGTGGTCCTGGCCTGCGGGGTCCACCCGCGTGTGGGTCTGGCGCAGGCGGCCGGCCTGGAGGTGCGCAAGGGCATCGTCGTCGACGACGAGCTGCGCACCTCCGACCCGCACATCCACGCCCTCGGGGACTGTGTCCAGCACCACGGCACGGTGTACGGCCTCGCCACTCCGGCGCTCGAACAGGCCGACGCGCTGGCCGAGTTGCTGGCCGGTGACCCCACGGCCCGGTACACCGGCACGCGTTCCCTGACGCGCCTCACACTCAACGGGCACGACAGCCCCTTCGACCTCGCCGCGTTCGGCGAGACCGAGGCCCTCCCGGGCGACGACGTCGTCCAGCTCGCCGACGCCACCCGCGGCACCTACCGCAAGGTCGTCGTCCGCGACGACCGCCTGGTCGGCGGGGTCCTCGTCGGCGAACTCGGCACCGTCGGCGCGCTCGCCCGCGCTTGGGAGGGAGCAGAGCCGCTCCCGTCCGACGGCGGCCCGCTGCTCCACCTGCTCACCAACGACGGAGGCTCCTGATGACCGCCACCCCGGAGGCCACGGAGGCCACCGCCACGATCGTGCTCGTCGGCCACGGCATGGTCGGCCAGCGCTTCCTGGAAGCGCTCGCCGAGCGCGGCCTGACCGCTACGCACCGCGTGGTCGTGCTCTGCGAGGAGCCGCGCCCGGCCTACGACCGCGTGGCGCTCACTTCGTACTTCTCCGGCAAGACGCCCGAGGATCTCTCCATGACGGACATGGAGTTCATCGCCACGCACGGCATCGAGCTGTACGTCGGCGACCCGGCGATCTCCGTCGACCGCGAGGCCCGCGAGGTCACCGCCCGGTCCGGTGAGGTCTTCGCGTACGACGTCCTCGTGCTCGCCACCGGCTCCTACCCGTTCGTCCCGCCGGTCCCGGGCAAGGACGCCGAGGGCTGTTTCGTCTACCGCACGATCGAGGACCTCCTCGCGATCGAGGAGTACGCGAAGTCCAAGGCCGAGGTGGGTGCCGTGGTCGGCGGCGGTCTGCTCGGACTGGAGGCCGCCGGGGCGCTGAAGGGTCTCGGACTCACCTCGCACATCGTGGAGTTCGCGCCCCGGCTGATGCCCGTCCAGGTGGACGACGGCGGCGGTGCCGCGCTGCTGCGCACGATCGAGGAGATGGGCCTGAGCGTCCACACGGGCGTGGGCACGCAGGAGATCCTGATCGACTCCGAGGGTGCCGTCACCGGCATGAAGCTCTCCGACGGTTCCGAACTCGCCGCCGACATGGTGGTGTTCTCCGCCGGTGTGCGCCCCCGCGACCAGCTGGCCCGCGACTGCGGTCTGACAGTCGGGGAGCGCGGCGGCATCACCGTGGACGAGCAGTGCCGTACGGTCGCCGACCCGCACGTCTTCGCCATCGGCGAGTGCGCACTGGCCTCCGACGGCCGGGTGTACGGCCTGGTGGCGCCGGGCTACGAGCAGGCCGAGACGGCCGCGGCGACGATCGCCTCGGACGAGGCGTCCTTCACCGGTGCCGACCTGTCGACCAAGCTGAAGCTGCTCGGGGTGGACGTGGCGTCCTTCGGTGACGCGCACGGCACCGCCGAGGACTGCCTGGACGTCGTCTACTCCGACTCCCGCGCGGGCCTGTACAAGAAGCTGGTCATCGGCCGGGACGGCACGCTGCTCGGCGGCATCCTGGTCGGTGACGCGGAGGCGTACGGCACGCTGAAGGCCTTCACCGGCTCGGTCCCGCCGGTCTCGCCCGAGTCGCTGGTGCTGCCCGCCGGGGCCGGGGAGTCCGTCCAGCTCGGCCCGTCCGCGCTGCCGGACGAGGCGATCGTCTGCTCCTGCCACAACGTCTCCAAGGGCACGATCCGCGGCGCGGTCACCGACCACCAGTGCACGACGGTGCCCGAGGTGAAGAAGTGCACCAAGGCCGGCACCGGCTGCGGCTCCTGCGTCAAGGTCCTCGGGCAGCTCGTCAACGCCGAGCTGGAGGCGAGCGGCGTCGAGGTCGACAAGGGCCTGTGCGGCTGCTTCGGACAGACCCGCGAGGAGCTCTACGAGATCGTCCACGCCCTGCGCATCACCACCTACCAGGACCTGCTCGACCGGCACGGCCGCGAGGAGGCCCGGGGCGGTGACGGCTGCGAGGTCTGCAAGCCGGCCGTCGGCTCGATCATCGCCTCCCTCGCCCCGACGATCGGCGCGAGCGGCTATGTCCTGGACGGCGAGCAGGCAGCCCTTCAGGACACCAACGACCACTTCCTGGCCAACCTGCAGAAGAACGGCTCGTACTCGGTCGTGCCGCGGATCCCCGGCGGCGAGATCGCCCCGGAGAAGCTGATCGTGATCGGCGAGATCGCCCGCGACTTCGGCCTCTACACAAAGATCACCGGCGGTCAGCGGATCGACATGTTCGGTGCCCGCGTCGAGCAACTGCCGCTGATCTGGGCCCGGCTGGTGGACGCCGGCTTCGAGTCCGGCCACGCCTACGGCAAGTCGCTGCGCACGGTGAAGTCCTGCGTCGGCCAGACCTGGTGCCGCTACGGCGTCCAGGACTCCGTCCGCATGGCGATCGACCTGGAGCTGCGCTACCGGGGGCTGCGCTCCCCGCACAAGCTGAAGTCGGCCGTCTCCGGCTGCCAGCGCGAGTGCGCCGAGGCCCAGTCGAAGGACTTCGGCGTGATCGCCACGGCCAACGGCTGGAACCTCTACGTCGGCGGTAACGGGGGCGCGACCCCGCGTCACGCGGACCTGCTCGCGCAGGACCTGTCGGACGCCGAACTGATCCGCCTGATCGACCGGTTCCTGATGTTCTACATCCGTACGGCCGACCGCCTGGAGCGCACGTCGACGTGGCTGGAGCGGATCCCCGGCGGCCTCGACCACGTGCGGGACGTCGTCGTCCACGACTCGCTCGGCATCTGCGACGAGCTGGAGCAGCTGATGCGGGCGCACGTCGCGCACTACCGCGACGAGTGGTCCGAGACCATCAACGACCCCGAGAAGCTTGCCCGGTTCGTGTCCTTCGTGAACGCCCCGGACACCCCGGACCCCGTCGTCGCCTTCGTGCCCGAGCGCGACCAGATGAAGCCCGACCTGCCGCTGCTGTCCATCGGCATGCGACCCGCCGCTGACGTACTGGAAGGAAGCGCCCAGCGATGACCCTGGCACTCGAGACCACCGACCTCAAGATCGAACTCGCCCTGGACGACGACTGGTTCACGGTCTGCGACCTGACCGCGCTGCTTCCGGGCCGCGGGGTGGCCGCGCTGCTGCCGGACGGCAGGCAGGCCGCGATCTTCCGCGACCGCTCCGGCGACCTGTTCGCCATCGACAACCGCGACCCCTTCACCGGCGCCGCGGTCCTCTCCCGAGGCCTCACGGGCACCCACCAGGGCCGCCCCTTCGTCGCCTCGCCCCTGCTGAAGCAGCGCTTCGACCTGACGTCGGGCGAGTGCCTGGACGACGAGACGGTACGGGTGACCGCTTACAAGGTGCGCACGGCGTAGCCGGTCGGCCGGAGCGGTCCCGGGACAGGAGCACCCCTTCTCCACGGAGGGGTGCTCTCCGCACTGATCACGTCCCGGAGTGCGCTGTCGCTGTGGGCGAGTGACGGGGCACCGGGGAGCGGGGAGCGTCGGCGGCGCGTTCGCAGTGGGGCCAGTCGCCGAAGTCGCGGTCCCGGCTCCACAGTTTGCGGGCCGCCCGGATGTTCCACTCCGGGTCCAGGGCCTCGCGCGGGGTGCCGCCCAGCTCGCGCAGCCGGGCGTCGGAGATCTGGAACAGGCCCCAGTTCCTGGTGCCGTTGGTGTTGGGGAGGATGTGCAGCGGGTCGAGGAAGGACTGGCAGTCGGCGATGGCCACCGCCTTGTCCGGCACCTCGGGGAAGACGTCCCGGACCCGCTGACGCACCTTCTGCGGCGACCACACGGCCATCCGGACCCGCGAGGTGTACAGCGCCTTTTTCGTGGGCTCCCCGACGACTCCGTTGGGCTGGAGTCCGGCGAGCACCTGGAAGGCCGTGACGCGGCGCAGGGTCTGCGGCCCGAAGTCCCCGTCCACGCCGATGTCCGCGCCCTTGGCGTGCAGCAGGCGCTGTACCTCCCGCACGCACTCGTCGTGCTGGCCCATCGCGATCACGGGCGAGCAGTTGGCCGAGAACAACGGCCGGTCCTCGCCCGTGCCGCGTCCGCCGCCGCCGGACGGTGACCGGCCGTTCGTCAGGGCCCAGGCGGAGACGGTGACGGCGGCGAGGACCGCGGCGGTGACGAACCAGGTGCGCAGCCGGCGCCGTCGTGGCCACCCGGTGGGGCGTGGGCTCGGCTCGGTGACTGGGCGGCCTGCGTCCCGGCCGGGAGCGATGTCCGTGGTGGGCACGGTGTCCCGGCCCGGGGCCGAATCCGTAGCGGACTCGGCGTCCCGGCCACGGGATGCGTCCCCGGCAGGCCCGGCGGCCCGACCCAAGGCCAAATCCGTAGCGGACTCGGCGTCCCGGCCACGGGATGCGACCCCGGCAGGCCCGGCGGCCCGA
>NZ_JBEXSH010000746.1:0-4590 GCF_040613555.1 Streptomyces sp. NPDC006265 | reverse complement strand
CGACGGCGTCCAGCAGCACCGCCTTGGCCTGCTCGTACGGCGGCTCGACCCCGATCCGGCAGGCCCCGGGCGTGTCCGGCCCCAGTCCGCCAAGGCCGTCGCCTTCGAGGGACGCATCGTGGTCGTCGGCTTCGCCAGCGGCACGATCCCCAGCCCGGGCCTGAACCACGCCCTGGTGAAGAACTACTCGATCCTCGGCCTGCACTGGGGCCTGTACAACACCAAGAACCCCAAGCTGGTCCAGCACTGCCACGAGCAGCTCACCGAGCTGGCCGCCCGGGGCGCGATCAAGCCGCTGGTGAGCGAGCGCGTGCCGCTCGGCGGGGCGGCCGCCGCCGTGCAGAAGGTGGCGGACGGCCTGACCACCGGCCGCGTCGCGGTCGTCATGGAGGAGGCGGCATGACCGACGCCGAGGAACTGCGCACCCGTACCCGGGAGCTGCTGGCCGCCCATCCACCGGCCTCCACCGACCGCCTGGACTTCCTGCGTGCCCGCTTCGACGCCGGACTCGCCTGGGTCCACTACCCGCAGGGCCTCGGCGGGCTCGGCGCTCCCCGCTCCCTCCAGGCCGTGGTGGACGCCGAGCTGGAGGCCGCCGGAGCGCCCGACAACGACCCGCGGCGCATCGGCATCGGCCTCGGCATGGCCGCGCCGACGATCCTCCAGTACGGCACAGAGGAGCAGAAGCGGCGCTTCCTCCGGCCCCTGTGGACCGGCGAGGAGGTCTGGTGCCAGCTGTTCAGCGAGCCGGGTGCCGGGTCCGACCTCGCCGCGCTGGGCACCCGGGCCGTGCGCGAGGACGGGGGCCCCTCCCGCTCGAGCGAAGCCGAGAGTGGGGGAGACTGGGTCGTCAACGGACAGAAGGTCTGGACGTCCAGCGCACATGTCGCCCGCTGGGCGATCCTCATCGCCCGTACCGACCCCGAGGTGGCCAAGCACCGGGGCATCACGTACTTCGTCTGCGACATGACCGACCCGGGCGTCGAGGTGCGGCCGCTGCGGCAGATCACCGGCGAGGCCGAGTTCAACGAGGTGTTCCTCACCGACGTCCGCATCCCGGACGCGCGACGCCTCGGCGCCGTCGGCGAGGGCTGGAAGGTCGCGCAGACCACGCTGAACAACGAGCGCGTGGCCATCGGCGGCATGCGACTGCCCCGCGAGGGCGGCATGATCGGCCCGATCTCGAAGACCTGGCGCGAGCGGCCCGAGCTGCGCACCCACGACCTGCACCAGCGGCTGCTGAAGCTCTGGGTGGAGTCCGAGGCCTCCCGCCTCAGCGCGGAGCGGCTGCGCCAGCAGCTCGTCGCGGGCCAGCCCGGCCCCGAGGGCGCCGGCATGAAACTGGCCTTCGCCCGCCTCAACCAGGAGATCAGCGGCCTGGAGGTGGAACTCCTCGGCGAGGAGGGCCTGCTGTACGACGACTGGACCATGCGGCGCCCCGAGCTGGTCGACTTCACCGGCCGCGACGCCGGCTACCGCTACCTGCGCTCCAAGGGCAACAGCATCGAGGGCGGGACCAGCGAGGTCCTGCTGAACATCGTCGCCGAGCGCGTCCTGGGCCTGCCCGCCGAGCCGCGCACCGACAAGGACGTCGCCTGGAAGGACCTCGCCCGATGAGCGACCTGTTGTACTCGGAAGAGGAAGAGGCGCTGCGCGCCGCCGTCCGCGACCTGCTCACCGACCACTGCGACGCACCCGGCGTCATCGCCCGCACCGAGTCGGACACCCCGCACCACCTGGCCCTGTGGAAGGCCCTCACCGAGGGCATGGGCCTCGCCGGCCTGCTGGTGTCCGAGGAGCTCGACGGCCAGGGCGCCACGCACCGCGAAGCCGCCGTGGTGCTGGAGGAGCTGGGCCGCGCGGTCGCGCCCGTGCCGTATCTGACGAGCGCCGTCGTCGCCACCGAGGCCCTGCTGGCCTGCGGCACCGACGACCTGCTTCGCGACCTCGCGGCCGGGACGACGATCGGCGCCCTCGCGGTCGCCCTGAACGTCGCGCCGGGCGCCGCCTACAGGGTCGTGCGGCACGAGGACGGGCTGCTGCACGGCGAACTCACCGGCATCGCGGACGCGGCCGTCGCCGACGTCCTGCTCGTGCCGGCCGACGACGGCGGTCTGTACGCCGTCGACGCCACCGCCGCGACCGTCACGCCCCGGACCTCCCTGGACCTGACGCGGCCGCTCGCGACCGTCACCCTCGACGGAGCGCGGGGCCGGCTGCTGGGCGACGCCGAACCCGCCGTACGCCGAGCCCTGCGCGCCGGCGCCGGGCTGCTCGCCTCCGAGCAGTTCGGGCTGGCCGAGTGGACGCTGACGGAGACTGTCCGCTACCTGAAGGAACGCAAGCAGTTCAACCGGCCCGTCGGCGGCTTCCAGTCGATCAAGCACCGGCTCGCCCAGCTGTGGCTGGAGGTCGTGAACACCCGCGCGGCCGCCCGCAATGCCGCCGACGCGCTGTCGAACGGCGAGGACGTGGACGTCGCCGTCACCGTCGCCCAGGCCTACGCGGCGCCCGTGGCCGTGCACGCCGCCGAGGAAGCCGTTCAACTGCACGGTGGCATCGGCATGACGTGGGAGCACCCCGCGCATCTGTACCTCAAGCGCGCCAAGGCCGACTCGATCGCCTACGGCACGCCTGGCGCCCACCGTGAGGCACTGGCCGCACTGGTCGACCTCCAGGCCCCCTGAGGTCCAACTCCTCAACTCCTGGAAGCCACCCGGAAAGCCACCGAAACGGCCCGTCCCACCAGGGGCGGGTCTTTTCGTGCGCCCTCTCCCGTGAGGTGAACGCCTGACGGCAGCCCGGCCAACTCCGTTCAGAGGCCTGCTTCTTGAGCCTGCCGGGACCCATACTCGCAGGGTTCCCGTACGGCACCTCCAGGGAGGCAGAGCATGGCCCTCACCACCCGTCGCACGGCCCTCACCACCCTCGGCGCAGCCCTCGCGGGCTCGATCGCCCTCCCCGCCGCCCCCGCACCCGCGGGCGAACGCGCGCCGAGGCCCCGCCCGTTGTGGCGGGCCCACGCCCACAACGACTACGAGCACCCGCGCCCGCTGCTCGACGCCCTCGACCACCGCTTCGGCAGCGTCGAGGCCGACATCTACCTCGTCGACGGTCAACTCCTCGTCGCCCACGACCCGGAGGACCTCGACCCGTCCCGCACCCTCGAGTCCCTCTACCTCGATCCGCTCGCCACCCGCGTGCGCGCCCATCACGGCTCCGTGTACCGGGGGTACCGCGGCTCGCTGCAACTGCTCATCGACATCAAGACCGAGGGCTCCTCGACGTACCTCGAACTCGATCGCCACCTCCGGCGCTACCGGCACCTGTTCACCACCTGCGCCCGCGGTCGCGTTCACCGTGGGCCGGTCACCGCCGTGATCTCCGGCGACCGCGCGGCCCGCGCGCCCATGGAGGCCCAGACCGTCCGGCGCGCCTTCTACGACGGCCGCCTCACCGACCTCGGCAGCCAGGCGCCGGCCTCCTTCATCCCGCTGATCAGCGACAACTGGACACTCAACTTCACCTGGCAGGGCCTCGGCGCCTTCCCGGACGCCGAGCGGCAGAAGCTGCGGGGCATCGTGGAGACCGCGCACAAGCGCGGGCAGAAGGTGCGGTTCTGGGCGACCCCGGACCTGGCCGGACCCGCCCGCGAAGCGCTCTGGGGTGAACTGCTCGCCGCCGGGGTCGACCACCTCAACACCGACGACCTCGCCGGACTGGAGGCGTTCCTCGACGCCCGCCGGGCGGGTTAGGCGCACGGGAGAACATCACACGTTCGGCGGACAGGTCAGCCGCCCGGACGAACCCTCCGCTACGTCACACTTGCGCCCGAACGCCGTGAACCGGACATGGCGGCGTGGTGGAGGAGTTGACGATGGCCATTTCCATCTCTGTGGTGCTGCTGCTCGTGATCCTTGCGGTGATCTTCCTGCGCAACGGCGGGCTGAAGATCTCCCATGCGCTGGTCTGCCTGCTGCTCGGCTTCTACCTGGCCAGCACCAGCATCGCCCCCACCATCCACAGCGGCCTCACGGCGACGGCGGACATCGTCAGCGGTCTGCGTCCCTGAGCCATCCCGAGAACACGCCGATGCCGTTCGGCACGAGACGTTCGGCGCCGCCGCTGGGGTGGTTGCGCACGGAGACCGTGCTCGCGCCCGCCTTCCGCGCGACCAGGGTCGACGACCCGCCGCCGTCCAGGCTGAAGGCGTCCTCCGAGCCCAGCTTCCGCATGGCGCCGGCGACTTCGGCGATCGTCAGACCGCTGCGGTAGGCGGCGGCGCCGTCCAGCGCGAGCAGCAGTACGCGCCGCCCGCCGTCGGCGATCCCCACGGCCGTACGGACGGCCGACGTCGTGTCGTCGAGCCCCGGCAGCGGCCGCCCGCCCGACAGGACCGGGTAGCCGCCGAGAGCGAGCCGGTACGCGACGCCGTCCGTGGCCGCCACGAGGCCGTGCTCGACCTCGACCGACTCACCGGTGGAGAACTTGCGCAGCTGCTGGGCGCCCGCCTCCCGGCCGATCAGCACGGTGGTCCCCGCGGCGACGGGACCGCTGCCCGGGGTGTCGGCGGCGGAGACGACCTTGCCG
>NZ_JBEXSH010000745.1:0-4590 GCF_040613555.1 Streptomyces sp. NPDC006265 | reverse complement strand
GTCCGCGATCATCCTGGGCGGCGGTGTCATCGGCGTCGAGTTCGCCTCCGCGTGGAAGTCCTTCGGCACCGAGGTCAGGAACACATGCCGTAGGGCAAGAATGCGCGCCGTCGCCCCTGGGCAGGCCGGCCCGCGTCCATCACCACGATCCGGTCGGCCATCGTCACTGTCGACAGCCGGTGCGCCACGACGAGGACCGTGGTCGTGCGCGCCACGTCCGCGACGGTGTCCCGCAGCGCCGCCTCGTTCACCGCGTCCAGTTGCGAGGTCGCCTCGTCGAGCAGCAGCAGCCGGGGGCGGCGCAGCAGTGCGCGGGCGATGGCGACGCGCTGCCGCTCACCGCCGGACAGCTTGGTGCCGCGGTGCCCGACGAGCGTGTCCAGGCCGCCGGGCAGCCGGGAGACCAGACCGTCGAGGCGGGTCGTCTTGAGCACCCGCGCAAGGGCGTCCTCGTCCGCCTCCGGATTGCCCAGCAGCAGGTTCTCCCGCAGGGAGCCGGACAGGACCGGCGCGTCCTGCTCCACGTAGCCGATCGCGGCGCGCAGCCGGGGCAGTTCCCAGTCGTTCAGGTCCCGCCCGTCCAGCGTGATCACGCCGGACTCGGGGTCGTAGAACCGCTCGATCAGCGAGAAGACGGTGGTCTTGCCGGCGCCGGACGGGCCGACGAACGCCGTCATGCCCTGCGCGGGCACGGTGAACGTCACTCCGTGGTGGACGTGGGGCAGGTCGTCGGCGTAGCGGAAGCGGACGTCGGCGAAGGCGAGGGCGGCGGGTTCGGCACCGGGGGAGGGCAGCGGGGCGGCCTCGGCGGCCGGTTCGGAGGGCAGGCGCAGGGCCTCCTCGATGCGGGTGAGGGCCGCGGCGCCCGTCTGGTATTGGGTGATGGCGCCGACGACCTGCTGTATCGGCGACATCAGGTAGAAGACGTACAGCAGGAACGCGACGAGCGTGCCCACGTCGACCGCGCCGGTCGCGACCCGGGCGCCGCCCACGGCGAGCACCGTGATGAAGGCGATCTGCATCGCGAGGCCCGCCGTGTTGCCCGCGGCGGCCGACCACTTGGCGGCCCGCACGCTCTGCCGCCACGACTCCTGAGCCGCCTCGTGCAGCGTCCGCTCCTCCCGGTGCTCCGCACCGGACGCCTTCACCGTGCGCAGGGCGCCGAGGATCCGCTCCAGCGAGGCGCCCATGACCCCGACCGCGTTCTGCGCCTGCCGGCTGGCCTGGTTGATACGCGGCACGATCACCCCGAGGATCACACCCGCACCCAGGATCACGGCCAGGGTGACGCCCAGGAGCACGGCGTCCACCAGGCCCATCATCACCACCGTGGCGACGAGGGTGAGCCCGCCCGTGCCCAGTCCGACCAGCGAGTCGGTGGTGACCGCGCGCAGCAGCGTCGTGTCGGAGGTGATGCGGGCCATCAGGTCCCCGGGTTCGCTGCGGTCCACGGCCGTGATCCGCAGCCGCAGCAGATACGACGACAGAACGCGCCGCGCGCCGAGCACCACCGACTCGGCGGTGCGCGTCAGCACGTACGAACCCAGCGCGCCCACCGCCGTGTTGGCCACGACCAGGGCCGACATCGCCAGCAGGGCGCCGGTGATGGCCCGGTCGTGCGACAGGTCGTCGATCAGGCCCCGCGCCACCAGCGGCAGCAGCAGCCCGGTCGCCCCGGTGACCAGCGAGAGCAGCGCACCGGCGAACAGGGACCAGCGGTGCGGCCGTACGTATCCGAGGAGCTGCCGCCACGGGGGTGTGGCGGTCCCGGTCTCTGCGATGCTCACGGCGCTCCCTCGGCGTCGGCGGAGCGTTCAGGCTACGTCGCCGCCGACCCGCGCGGCCTGCCCTTTTCGCACAGAACAGGCCGGCCGATCCGCGCCCCTTACCGATCAGTCGCGCGTAGGGTCGGCAGGGAACGGACCCGGCCGACGAAGGAGTCAGCACCATGGCCCAGGAAGTACGCGGCGTGATCGCCCCCGGCAAGGACGAGCCGGTGCGGATCGAGACGGTCGTGGTACCCGACCCCGGCCCGGGCGAGGCCGTGGTGCAGGTGCAGGCCTGCGGGGTGTGCCACACCGACCTGCACTACAAGCAGGGCGGCATCAACGACGAGTTCCCGTTCCTGCTGGGCCACGAGGCGGCGGGCGTGGTCGAGACGGTCGGCCCCGGTGTCACCGACGTCGAGCCCGGTGACTTCGTCATCCTCAACTGGCGTGCGGTGTGCGGGACGTGCCGGGCCTGTCTGCGCGGGCGGCCCTGGTACTGCTTCGACACCCACAACGCGCAGCAGAAGATGACCCTCGCCTCGACCGGCCAGGAGCTGTCCCCGGCCCTCGGCATCGGTGCCTTCGCGGAGAAGACCCTGGTCGCGGCCGGACAGTGCACCAAGGTCGATCCGGGCGTCGCCCCGCAGGTCGCCGGACTGCTGGGCTGCGGTGTGATGGCCGGCATCGGCGCCGCGATCAACACCGGCAACGTCGGCCGGGGCGACTCGGTCGCCGTGATCGGCTGCGGCGGAGTCGGCGACGCGGCCATCGCCGGATCGCAGCTGGCCGGAGCGGCGACGATCATCGCCGTCGACATCGACGACCGCAAGCTGGAGACCGCCCGCTCCATGGGTGCCACGCACACCGTCAACTCGCGTGAGGTCGACCCGGTCGAGGCGATCCGCGAGCTCACCGGTGGCTTCGGCGCCGACGTCGTCATCGAGGCCGTCGGCCGCCCCGAGACGTACAAGCAGGCCTTCTACGCCCGTGACCTCGCGGGCACGGTCGTCCTCGTCGGCGTCCCCACACCCGACATGAAGCTCGAACTGCCGCTGCTCGACGTCTTCGGCCGCGGCGGGTCTCTGAAGTCCAGCTGGTACGGCGACTGCCTGCCGTCCCGCGACTTCCCCATGCTGATCGACCTGCATCTGCAGGGGCGTCTGGACCTCGGCGCGTTCGTCACGGAGACGATCGGGCTCGACGAGGTGGAGAAGGCGTTCGAGCGGATGCACCACGGCGACGTGCTGCGCTCGGTGGTGGTGCTGTGATGACGACGCGCATCGAACACCTCGTCACCTCCGGCCAGTTCAGCCTCGACGGCGGCACCTGGGACGTCGACAACAACGTGTGGATCGTCGGCGACGACCACGAGGCGATCGTCATCGACGCCGCCCACGACGCCGACGCCATCGCCGAGGCCGTCGGGGACCGCCGGCTCACCGCCATCGTGTGCACGCACGCCCACAACGACCACATCGACGCCGCCCCCGCCCTCGCCGAGCGCACCGGCGCCACTATCTGGCTGCACCACGACGACCTGCCGCTGTGGAAGCAGACCCACCCGGACCGCGAGCCCGACGCCTGGCTGGTCGACGGCCAGATGATCGAGGCCGGCGGAGCCGACCTCAGCGTCCTGCACACCCCGGGGCACGCGCCCGGCGCGGTCTGCCTCTACGACCCGGGACTGGGCACGGTGTTCACCGGCGACACCCTCTTCCAGGGCGGCCCCGGCGCCACCGGCCGTTCCTTCTCGCACTTCCCGACGATCATCGACTCGATCCGTGACCGGCTGCTGACCCTGCCGCCCGAGACGACGGTCCGCACCGGCCACGGCGACGCCACGACCATCGGCGCGGAGGCCCCGCAGCTTCAGGAATGGATCGCCCGGGGCCACTGACCGCGTGTCGCCGGTAAAAGGCGACAGAAGATGTCCGGCTTACCCGTGACCCTGGAGGCGACAAGCAGTCACGGTCATGGGAGGTCGGACATGTCAGCTCCGTTGCAGGGCAAGGTCGCACTGGTCGCCGGGGCGACCCGGGGCGCGGGACGGGGGATCGCCGTGGAACTCGGCGCGGCCGGCGCCACCGTCTACGTCACCGGCCGCACCACCCGCGCCCGCCGCTCGGAGTACGACCGGCCCGAGACGATCGAGGACACCGCCGACCTGGTCACCGCCGCCGGTGGCCGCGGTATCGCCGTCCCCACCGACCACCTCGACCGCTCGCGGGTCCGGGCCCTCGTGGACAGGATCGCGGACGAGCAGGGCCGCCTCGACGTCCTGGTCAACGACATCTGGGGCGGCGAGAAGCTCTTCGAGTGGGACACCCCCCTCTGGGAGCATGACCTCGACAACGGCCTGCGGCTGCTGAGGCTCGCCGTCGAGACGCACGCCGTCACCAGCCATTACGCCCTGCCCCTGCTGCTGCGCAACCCCGGTGGCCTGGTCGTCGAGGTCACGGACGGCACCGCCGACTACAACGCCGCGCACTACCGCGTGAACTTCTTCTACGACCTCGCCAAGTCCTCCGTGCTGCGCATGGCCAAAGCCCTCGGCCACGAACTCGGCTCGCGCGGCGCCACGGCCGTCGCCCTCACCCCCGGCTGGCTGCGCTCGGAGCTGATGCTGGACGGCTTCGGGGTACGGGAGGAGAACTGGCGCGACGCGCTGGAGCGCGTTCCCCACTTCGCCATCTCGGAGACCCCGCACTACGTGGGCCGGGCCGTGGCCGCACTGGCCGCCGACGCGGACGTGGCGCGCTGGAACGGGCAGTCCTTGTCCAGCGGCGGACTCGCCCGGGTGTACGGCTTCACCGACCTCGAC
>NZ_JBEXSH010000744.1:0-4596 GCF_040613555.1 Streptomyces sp. NPDC006265 | reverse complement strand
GCAATGCAAGGCCAAGCGGGGCGCCCCCTTCCGTGTCATCCCCTACTTTGCGGACGCACACGTCCTAGTGGGGCGTATCCCGCCTCCCCGGTGGGAGACAAGTGGGAGATGATCATGGCGTGGTGCTGCAATCAGGCGCTAGAAAATGCTAGATAGCGCTACCTGTGCGGCCCTGGTTCAGCCGCCGGATTCGCCCGCGTGCGGGCTCAGCGCACCCATGCTGACCAGCACAATCACCACCACACCGAGGGCGATGCGGTACCAGACGAACGGCATGAAGCTCTTGGTCGAGATGAACTTCATGAACCATGCGATCACCGCGTAGCCGACCCCGAAGGCGATGATCGTCGCGAAGATCGTCGGACCCCACGAGACATGGCCGCCCTCCGTGGCGTCCTTCAGCTCGAACGCGCCCGAGGCGAGCACCGCGGGGATGGCGAGCAGGAAGGAGTAGCGGGCCGCGGCCTCGCGCTTGTAGCCCATGAACAGGCCGCCGCTGATGGTGGCGCCGGAGCGGGAGACGCCCGGGATCAGTGCCATGGCCTGGCAGACGCCGTAGATCAGACCGTCCCGGACGCCCAGGTCCTCGAGCGCCTTGCGCTGCTTGGGCGCGCGGTGCTTGCCGCCGCTCTCGTCGCGGGCCGCGAGCCGGTCGGCGACGCCCAGGACGATGCCCATGCCGATCAGCATCGTCGCGGTGATCCGCAGATCGCGGAACGGCCCCTCGATCTGGTCCTTCAGTGTCACGCCGAGCACACCGATCGGGATCGAGCCGACGATGACCAGCCAGCCCATCCGGGCGTTCGGGTCGCTGCGCAGCGCCTTGTTCGTCAGTGAGCGCGTCCACGCCGAGATGATCCGCCCGATGTCCTTGCGGAAGTAGATCAGCACGGCTGCCTCGGTGCCGATCTGTGTGATCGCCGTGAAGGCCGCGCCCGGGTCCTCCCAGCCCGAGAAGGCCGCCGTAAGCCGCAGGTGGGCGCTGGAGGAGACGGGGAGGAACTCGGTCAGCCCCTGGACGAGTCCGAGGATGAGTGATTCGAACCAAGACATGAGGTAGCGGAGTCCAAGTGCCGATCGCGGGAACGGACGACGGGCGCACCGGGTCGCCGTTGCGAGGAACGGGGGATCATGTGCGCCGAGGGGGAAGCGTAGCGTCCCCGGAAGGCCGCCAGGACACAGGGGTTTGGAAGCCGCCGTTGACCAGGGCGATCAGGCGGCGGTGGGTCCGGACACCGCCCAGCCCGGTGCCTGGGGGCGGGCCGTGAGGTCCTCATGGCGCACCTCGTCGCCGCAGGCCCGGCAGGTGACGGCCGGGGCGAGGGGCCGGCCGCAGGAGTGCTCCAGGACCATCGGCCGGTCGCCGTCCGCCCGGAGATGGCGGTCGCCCCACGCCATGAGGGTCATCAGCACCGGCTCCAGTTCCAGTCCCGCCGGGGTCGGCCGGTACTCGAAGCGCTGCGGGCGCTCGCTGTAGAGGTGCTTGGCCAGGATCCCGGCGTCGACGAGCCGGCGCAGCCGGGTGGCCAGGATGTCGCGCGGGGCGCCGATGTTGCGCACCAGCTGGTCGAACCGGCCGTTGCCCAGGCACACCTCCCGCAGCACGAGCAGGGAGTACTTCTCGCCGACGAGCGCGAGGGTGTCGGCGATGGAGCAGGGGCGCGGGTCTTTGCGGGCGGCCATGAGGCTCAGTCTAGAAGAGGGTTGGAATTTCAAACCCATGGGGCTACGGTGAGTCCGGATTTCCTACTCACCGGTAGTCGTGGAGGCCCGCACATGCGTGACGCAGTCATCGTCGAAGCCGTACGCACCCCGATCGGCAAGGGCAAGCCGAACGGCGTCCTCGCGCACGTCCATCCCGTGGAGCTCCTCGCCCACACCCTGCGCACCCTCGTGGAGCGGTCCGGGGTCGACCCCGCGCTCATCGACGACGTCATCGGCGGCGCCGTGGACCAGGTCGGCGAGCAGGCCATGAACACCACCCGCTACGCCGTGTTGTCCGCGGGCTTCCCGGAGTCGGTGCCGGCGACCACCGTGGACCGCCAGTGCGGCTCCTCCCAGCAGGCCGTGCACTTCGCGGCGCAGGGTGTGCTCTCGGGTGCCTACGACCTGGTCGTGGCCTGCGGGGTCGAGTCGATGAGCCGGGTGCCCATGTGGTCGAACGTGCTCGCGGGCAAGGACCCCTTCGGCCCCGGGATCGCCGAGCGCTTCCCGGAGGGGCTCGTTCCGCAGGGCGTCAGCGCCGAACTGATCGCCGCCAAGTGGTCGGTCGGCCGTGAGCAGATGGACGAATTCGCCGTCTCCTCGCACCTGAAGGCCGCCGCGGCCTGGGAGGGCGGGCTCTTCGACGCCGAGGTCGCGCCGCTGGAAGGCGTCACGCGCGACGAGTGCGTACGGCCCGGCAGCACCCCCGAGATCCTCGCCGGCCTCAAGCCCGCCTACTACGACCCCGGCTTCGCCGAGCGCTTCCCGCAGATCGAGTGGAACGTCACGGCGGGCAACGCCAGCCCCATCAACGACGGGGCCTCGGCGGTGCTCATCACGTCGAGCGAGACGGCGGCCCGGCTGGGGCTGCGCCCGCTCGCCCGGCTGCACAGCTTCGCCGTCACCGGCTCCGACCCGCTGCTGATGCTCACGGGCGTGATCCCGGCGACCGAGAAGGTGCTGCGCAGGGCCTCGCTGACCCTCGACGACATCGACCTGTTCGAGGTCAACGAGGCGTTCTCCAGCGTCGTACTGGCCTGGCGGCAGGAGACCGGCGCCGACCTCGCCCGGGTCAACGTGCACGGCGGCGCCATCGCGCTCGGGCATCCGCTCGGCGCGAGCGGCACCCGTCTGACGACGACGCTGGTGCACGCCATGCGGGAACGGGGTGCCCGGTACGCGCTCCAGACCATGTGCGAGGCGGGCGGACTCGCCAACGCCATGGTGCTGGAACGGGTGTGAGCCGGACCGGCGTGACGGCCCGTCAGAGGCGGCGCAGCTGGTGCCGCTTGCGCCAGGCCACCACCACGCCCGCCAGCGCGGGCAGGGCGATGCACGCCATGGCGATCAGGAAGGCGGGAGAGGTCGGGGTGGAGGCGCGGGCGCCCGCGACGGCGTAGGCGGCGGTGTTCGGGATCGAGCCCAGGCCCGTGGCCAGCAGGAACGGCAGCAGGCCCATGCGGGAGACGGAGGCGCAGTAGTTCGCGGCCCAGAACGGCACACCCGGGAACAGCCTCACCATCAGCATCGACCGGAAGCCGTGCCGGCTGAGCTGGCCGTCCGCGGCCTTCAGCCAACGCCCCCGCAGCAGGGGCCGCAGAGCGTCCTGGCCCAGCGCCCGGCCCAGGCAGAAGGCGATCCCGGCGCCGAGCACCGTGCCCGTCAGAGCCACGCCGAGGCCGAGCTGCGAACCGAACAGTGCGCCCGCCGCCAGGTTCAGCAGCGGCCTCGGCACGAACGCCACGGTGCACACGCCGTACGCCACTGTGAACACCACCGCCGCCGCGGCCCCACTGAGCTGCGGCGGCCAGCCCTCCGTCAGCAGCCGCTGCGGCTCGAACAGCAGCACCGCGCACGCACCGGCCGCGAGCAGCACGGCGAGCAGGGACAGCCGCGACCACGGGGAGAGCAGAACTCTCGTGCAGCGGGCGGCGAAATGAGTCGGTACGGCGGGCGAGACGGTCGTTGCCGGGGGAACGGCGACGGCGAGCTCCGCGGCGGTGGCCCGGGGAGAGGCCGTGGCGGTGCCCCCAGAGCGGGTGGTGGCATCGAGCATCCGGTGACACTAACCGACAAATGTGTGTGATCGCCGTATGGTTCGTCTCACCAGCGTCACAGGCAGCGGTGCGCAACCCCCTGCCCGGGCAACCGAAAACCATTCGACGTGCGGTAAAGCGTCGGCAATGATCGAGGCCATGTTCCGGCACGCCTTCGCCCTCGCAGCATCCGTGGTCACGGATGCCTCGAAGGCTGCCGTCGTCGATCCCACGGCCGTCCTGGACGGCGCCCGAAGCTGACCCTCTCCGGTTCCTCCGGCGGACCCCGCAAGGGGAGGGTCGGGCAGGTCCTCGGGGTCCCACTTCTTCTTCGCTGAGCAGACGCTTCGAGGTACAGCCATGCCCAAAACGGCTTATGTCCGTACGAAACCGCATCTCAACATCGGCACGATGGGCCATGTCGACCACGGCAAGACCACGTTGACCGCCGCCATCACCAAGGTTCTCGCCGACCGCGGCAGTGGCGCGTTCGTGCCGTTCGACCGGATCGACCGGGCGCCCGAGGAGGCGGCGCGCGGCATCACCATCAACATCGCGCACGTGGAGTACGAGACCGACACCAGGCACTACGCGCACGTCGACATGCCGGGCCACGCCGACTACGTCAAGAACATGGTCACCGGCGCCGCCCAGCTCGACGGGGCGATCCTCGTCGTCTCCGCGCTCGACGGGATCATGCCGCAGACCGCCGAACACGTGCTGCTCGCCCGGCAGGTGGGCGTCGATCACATCGTGGTCGCCCTCAACAAGGCCGACGCGGGGGACACGTATGTGCCGATGCCGGAGCGGTACCTCGACGCGCCGTTCCTGCTGCCGGTGGAGTACGTGCTGACCG
>NZ_JBEXSH010000743.1:0-4600 GCF_040613555.1 Streptomyces sp. NPDC006265 | reverse complement strand
CGGGCACATCAACACCGGCATCGGCGTCGGCGTGCTGCTGACCGACCCCGAAGGCCGTGACCAGCCGCTCGTGGCCGCATACCGCGCGCCGCGGCTGCGTGAGGAGCTCGCACTCCTCGCCGGACGGCACGGCGCTCTCGCCGGTCTCCCCTTGCGGCGTCTCACCGCCGAGCTGAACCTCACCCGCATCTCCGACCCCGTCGCGTCCTTCGACTGCGACACCTGGGACGACATCGCCGCCGCCAGGGCACGTATCAGGGAGCATGGGCACGTGTTGGATGAATGGATTTCCGCCGTCAAGGACGAACTGGGGCTCGACCTCGATGTCGACACCCGCGGCCTGCTCGACCTCGCCCGCGACGCCGCCCACGGGGTGGCCCGTCCCGCGGCGCCGCTGACCACCTTCCTCGTCGGCTACGCGGCCGCGCAGGCCGGCGGCGGCCCCGAGGCGGTCGCCGAGGCCGCCCGCAAGGCCGTGGCCCTCGCGGCCCGCTGGGCGCAGGAGAGCACCTCCGAGGCCCAGCCGTCAGGCACGGGGCCACAGCCGTCAGGCACGGGGCCACAGCCGTCCGGCGACGGACCGCGGCCGTCCGGGGGCGACGTCGCCCCCCACGCCACCCCCGACACCCGACCGGACGCCCGATGACCCCGCACGGCGCCCGTGCCGGTGAGGACGCCGAGGACCTCGACGTCGAGGAGGTGCTCGCCCTCGTGAGGAACAGCAACGGCGATCACCTGCCCGACCCCGCCGCGCGAAGTGAGGGAGGCGAGCCCGGCAGCGCCCGCACTTCCCACCAGCCGGACCCCTCCGCCCGGCCCGACACCCGCCACCGCGCCACCCCCTGGCCCGAGGCCCGGGCCCTCGCCGAACGCGCCGGCCGCGATGCCGCCCGGGCCGCCCGCCGCGATCCCGTCTCCGCGCCCCTCGACACCGCCCTCGGCCTGACCCTCGCCGCCCCGCTCGACGCGCTCACCGACCTCCCCTCCTTCGACACCTCCGCGATGGACGGCTGGGCGGTCTGCGGCCCCGCCCCCTGGCGCGTGCGGGACGATGGCGTCCTCGCCGGGCACGCCGCGCCCCCGTCCCTCACCGACGGCGAGGCCGTCCGGATCGCCACCGGCGCCCGTATCCCCCCGGACGCCAGCGCCGTCCTGCGCAGCGAGCACGGCCGCACCGACGACAAGGGCCGCCTGTACGCGACCCGGGACGTCGTCCCCGGCCAGGACATCCGCCCGCGCGGCCAGCCGAGGAAGCCGCCGAGGCCGAGCCCGCCGGCCGTGCCGAAGGCGGCGACCAGGACCGACTCCCAGCGGACCATGGCCCGCAGTTGGGCACGGGTCTGACCGACGGCCCTGAGCAGGCCCAGTTCGCGGGTGCGTTCGCGGATCGCCAGGGTCAGCGTGTTGGCGATGCCGAGGAGCGCGATGAGCACCGCGAGGGCGAGCAGCGCGTAGACGAGGGTGAGCATCATGTCGATGCCGCCGGCCGACGACTGCGCGTACGCGTGGCGGGTCTGGACCTCCGGGTTGCCGTACGCTGCGGCGGCCTTCTCCACCGCCGCCGTGCCGGCGTCCGTGCTCACACCGTCGTCGAAAGTGACGGCGACGAGGGTGTCGGAGTCCTGGGTGCGGTGCGGGGCCCAGGCGGCGCGGGTGATGACGTAGTCACCGGCGAGTTCGGACCGGCCGTAGACCGCGCGGACGGTGAAGGTCTCCTTCGTGCTGTCGGTGAAGGTGAGTTGTGCCTTGTCGCCGGTGGTGAGGTGCTGCCTGTCGGCCTCCTTCTCGGTGACGGCGATGCCGTCGGTGCCGAGTCGGCGCAGCGAGCCGTCGACCCTGCCGAGGTCGAAGGTGCGTGCCAGGGCGACGGGGTCGGTGACCGTCAGGGCGCGGCCCTCGCCATCGACTTCGGCGACGCCCCGGCCGAGTCCGACGGCGGTGTCCACCTCGGGCAGCTCCTGGATCGCCCCGGCCAGCCTCGGGCTGAGTCCGCTGCCGCCCGCGCCGAACGACGGAGCGCTGACGGCCACATCGCCCGCGAAGGACCGGGACACGGTCTGGTCCATGGTGGCCTTCAGTGAGGCGCCGAACACCGTGAACAGCGACACGACGGCCACGCCGATCATGAGGGCACTGGCGGTGGCGGCCGTGCGCTTGGGGCTGCGCAGGGCGTTGCGCCGGGCGAGGGCGCCCGTGACGCCGCGCAACCGGGCCAGCGGGCTGCCGAGGAACCGCACGGCGGTGGACGAGGCGACCGGGCCGAGCACCACGAACGCGACCAGGGCCAGGGCCGCGCCGGTTCCGGCCAGCCAGATCGACGGGATCACGAGAACACCGGCGAGCGTGAGGGCGAGGGCCAGGGCCAGGGCCATCAGCGCGGTGCCCGCGATCGCACGCGGGCGGGACGCGCCGGAGGTGTCCACGGCGGTCTCGCGCAGGGCGGCCAGGGGCGCGGTGCGGCCGGCGCGGACGGCGGGCAGCAGGGCGGAACCCAGGCAGACCACGATTCCGACGGCCAGGGGCAGCGCCATCGACAGGCCGGTGACCACCAGGTCACCCTCGGGGAACGGGAAGCCGATGGCCGGGAACAGCCTCTGCAGGCCGGCAGCGATGCCGATGCCGCCCGCGAGGCCCGCCAGGGACGCGGTCACGGCCACGGCGCCGGCTTCCACGAGGGCGGCGCCGGTGACCTGCCGTCGGGAGGCACCCAGCGCCCTCAACAGAGCGTTCTCGCGCGTGCGTTGGGCCACGACGATCGCGAAGGTGTTGTGGATGGAGAAGGTGGCGACCAGCAGGGCGACACCGGAGAAGACCAGCAGGAAGAGCGTGAAGACGCTCAGGAACCGGCCGGCGATCATCTCGTTGTTCTCCTCGGCCGACTCCTGGCCGGTGATGGCCTCGACGTCCTGCGGCAGCACGGGCGTCAGCCGGTCGACGAGCTCCCGCTGGGTCACGCCGGGCCCGGCCCGCACCTGGATGGTCGCCGCCTCACCCGGCCGGGCCGTGAGGTACTTCTGCGCGTCGGCCATGGTCATCCCGGTGAAGGTCACCTGCGCCATGCCGTCCTCGCCGCCGAACGTGGCGAGTCCGACGACCGTCACCCGGACCGGGTCCGGGGTGCGCAGGGTCGTGGCGTCGCCGATCCTCAGGCCGCCCTTCTCGGCGGCGCCCCGGTTGACGACGACCTCGCCTGAATTCTGGGGTGCGCGGCCCTCGGCGAGCCGGTACGGGTTGAGCTCCGGGTCGGTGATCCAGTTACCGGCGAGGGTGGGCGGGCCCTGGCCACCGATGGCCTCGCCGTTGGCGCCGACGAGCTGGCCGGCGCCCTGGACGTCGGGCACGGCGGCGGCGACGCCGGGAACCTTCTCGACGGTCCTGACCAGGTCGGTGGCGACCGGCTGCCGTACGCCCCGGCTCTCGCCGGGTGTGGTGACGGCGTCGGCGCTGCGGACGACGGCGTCCGTGCCGCGGGCCGCGTTGCCGAACATCGAGTCGAAGCTCGCGCGCAGGGTGTCGCCCATGACGAGCGTCCCGGCCAGGAAGGCCACGCCGAGGAACACGGCGAGGAACGTCCCGGCGAAGCGCCGCCGGTGGGCGCGCAGGGAGGACGCGCTCAGGCGTACGGAGGCGTTCATGAGGGCACCTCGAAGGCTTTCATCCGGTCCAGGACGCGGTCGGCGGTCGGGGACTCCATGCGGTCGACCAGGCGCCCGTCGGCGAGGAAGACGACCTCGTCGGCGTGGGCGGCGGCGACGGGGTCGTGGGTGACCATGACGACCGTGCGGGCGGTCTGCCGCACCGCCCGGCCGAGCAGCCCGAGCACCTCCGCGCCGGAGCGGGAGTCCAGGTTGCCGGTCGGCTCGTCGGCGAAGACGACGTCCGGACGCCCGGCGAACGCCCGGGCCACGGCGACGCGTTGCTGCTGTCCGCCGGAGAGTTCGGCGGGCCGGTGGTGGAGCCGGTCGCGCAGTCCGACGACGTCGATCAGCGCGTCGATCCACTCCGGGTCGCCCCGCCCGCCCGCCAGATCCAGGGGCAGTGTGATGTTCTCCGCGACGGTGAGCGTGGGCACCAGGTTGTACGCCTGGAACACGAAGCCCACGCGGTCGCGGCGCAGCAGGGTGAGGCGGCGGTCGTCGAGGTCGCCGAGGTCGGTGTCGCCGATCCGGGCGGCGCCGGAGGTGAGGGTGTCCAGGCCCGCAGCGCAGTGCATCAGGGTGGACTTGCCGGAGCCCGAGGGCCCCATGATCGCAGTGAAGCGGCCGGCCGGGAAGGTCACGGTCACGCCGTCGAGGGCGCGTACGGCGGTGTCGCCACCGCCGTACACCTTCACCGCGTCGACGACCCGGGCGGCGGGCGTCGTGGTCGTCGTGGCGGGCGTCGTCATCATGCCGCGCCTCCCTTGCGGCCGAACTCCTCGTTCAGCACGGACAGTCGGCGCCAGTACTCGTCCTCGTCGATCTCGCCGGAGGCGAAGCGGCGGCCGAGTACGGCGATGGGCGAGTCACTCTCGACGGTGGGCTGCCGCCAGGGGCCGCCGCGGCGTCCGCGCCAGACCGTGCGACGCAGCAGCACGATGCCGCCGCCGATCACCAGCGCC
>NZ_JBEXSH010000742.1:0-4602 GCF_040613555.1 Streptomyces sp. NPDC006265 | reverse complement strand
CGGTGCGGCGAGTGGGGGTACCCCCTGCTCGAGCGGAGTCGAGAGCTTGGGGGAGCGTGCCGGGCGTCGTGACGGGGCGAACGTTGCCTGTCGCGACACTAGGGGCTTCTGATGGATCTCCGCAGGAGTGGGAGCGGCGTGCGGTGCGGATGGTCATGTGGCGGAGCCACCTGGCCCTTCGCACCGTGCGGCGTGGAGGTCCCCCGCCCGAGCGAAGCCGAGAGTGGGGGAGTGCGTGCCGGGCGTCGCGACGCTGCGGAGATCCATCAGAAGCCCCCCCAGGCGCCGCCACACCTTCGTGCTCGCGGCCACGCCTTCGTACCAGCGGCCCGGGATAGGACTTTGCCCATCCTTTACTCTTGAATGGCCACTCGGTCCTGCATGAAAGGTTGTGAGCGTCCGCCCATGGGCGAGCCTCCCCGTGCGCGACACCGCGCGTTCCGCCCCGTCCTGGAGAACCATGGAACGGGGGTGAACCGATGACCGAAGTGCTCCTCCTCCTGGCGGCGATCCTGCTCTCGCTCGCCTGCGGCGCCTTCGTGGCCGCCGAGTTCTCCCTCACCACGGTCGAGCGCGCCGAGCTGGAGCAGGCCGTGGAGCGCGGCGAGCGGGGAGCGCAGGGAGCGCTGAAGGCCGTACGGAATCTGACGTTCCAGCTCTCCGGCGCGCAGCTCGGCATCACCGTCACCAACCTGGTGGTCGGCATGCTCGCCGAGCCGTCGATCGCCGCCCTGATCGCCGGGCCGCTGGAGGACCTCGGCGTCTCGCGCTCGGCGTCGCACAGCATCGCGCTGGTGCTCGGTACGGCCGCGTCGACGGTCTTCCTGATGGTCGTCGGCGAGCTGGTGCCGAAGAACTGGGCGATCTCCTCGCCGCTGACCGTCGCCAAGACCGTGGGCAACGCGCAGCGCTGGTTCAGCGCCGCGTTCCGGCCCTTCATCACGCACCTCAACAACACGGCGAACCGGGTCGTGCGGCGGATCGGTGTGGAGCCCGCGGAGGAGCTCGCCTCGGCGCGCGGGCCGCAGGAACTGGCGGCTCTGGCCCGGCACTCCGCGAAGGAGGGCGCCCTGGAGGCCGACACCGCCGAGCTGTTCGTGCGGACCCTGAACCTCGCCGACCTGACCGCGGAGAACGTGATGACGCCCCGGGTGCAGGTCGTCGCGCTGGAGGTGCAGGCGACCCTGGAGGACGTCGCCAACGCGACCCGGGCGACCGGCCTGTCCCGGTTCCCCGTCTACCGCGGGACCCTCGACTCGGTCGTCGGAACGGCCCACGTCAAGGACGTGCTGGCGGTGCCCGCCGAGCGCCGCACCCGGAGCTACGTCTCCGAGCTGATGCGCGAGCCGTTGCTGGTCCCGGAGTCGCTCACCGTCGACCGGCTCCTGGACCGGCTCTCCGGCAAGCGCACGATGGCCGTCGTGATCGACGAGTACGGCGGCACGGCGGGCGTGGCCACGCTGGAGGACATCGTCGAGGAGGTCGTCGGCGAGGTCCGTGACGAGCACGACCCGCACGAGACCCCCGACCTGGCCGCGGCGGGCACGGACGAGTCCGGGCACGCGCTGTACTCGGCCGACGGCTCCGCCCGCGCGGACCACCTGGAACGCGTCGGGCTGCGCGCCCCGGAGGGGCCCTACGAGACGCTCGCCGGACTGGTGGCCACGGTGCTCGGCCGGATACCCGCCGCCGGAGACACCCTGGAGGTCGCCGGCTGGCACCTGGAGGTCCTGGACGCGACGGGACGCCGGGCCGCCCGCGTCCGGCTGCGCGCCCCCCTCGACGACCACGAGCCCGACGAGAAGGGGGTGGAGCTGTGACCGCCGTCCAGCTGCTGATCGGACTGGCGACGCTCGTCGTCAACGCCTTCTTCGTCGGCGCCGAGTTCGCGCTGATCTCGGTGCGCCGCAGCCAGGTCGAGCCCTATGCCGACCGGGGCGACCGGCGCGCCAAGAGCGTGCTGTGGGGCCTGGAGCACGTGTCCGCGCTGATGGCGGCGGCGCAGCTCGGCATCACGCTGTGCACGCTGGTGCTGGGTGTGGTGGCCGAGCCGGCGATCGCGCATCTGCTGGAGCCGGTGTTCCACGCGGTGGGCGTGCCCGAGGGCGTGGGACACGCGGTGTCCTTCGTGATCGCGCTGTCCCTCGCGACCTATCTGCACATGCTGCTCGGCGAGATGGTGCCGAAGAACATCGCGCTCGCCGAGCCGGTGCGCAGCGCGCTGGCGCTCGGACCACCCCTGGTGGCGCTGTCCCGGGCGTTGCGCCCGGTGATCTTCACGGTGAACGCGTTCGCGAACGCTCTGCTGAAGCTGCTGCGGGTCGAGGCCCGGGAGGAGGTCGCCGCCTCCTACTCGGACGCGGAGATAGCGCAGATCGTGAAGGACTCCAGCGAGGCCGGCCTGATCGACGACCGGGCCCAGGAGCGGCTGCGCGACGCGCTGGAGCTGGGCCGCCGTCCGGTGCGGGACGTGGTGATGCCGCTGGAGGACGTGGTGTACGCGAGCGTCGGCATCACGCCGGAGGAGCTGGAGCGGCTGTCCTCGGAGTCCGGGTTCTCCCGTTTCCCGGTGGTGGACGAGGGACGGCGGATCGTGGGCTACCTGCATGTGAAGGACGCCCTGGACGCCATCGGGCGGGATGTGCCGTTCCGGCTGCGCGACATGCGTTCCATCGCGCGCGTGCGGGAGCACACGCCACTGGACGACGTCCTCACGGCGATGCGGGGCAGCCGTACGCACCTCGCCGCCGTCCTCGGGTCGGACGAGCGGATGGCCGGGCTGGTGACCATGGAGGACGTGCTGCGGGAGCTGTTCGGCCAGCGGGCGTGAGGTGACGGGATGCCGGGGCCGCCGTGCGGGACCTCGAGCGGCGGTCCGCCGAACGCGCCGCGCGGAACCCTCGAGCAGCGGTGCATCGAACGCTCCGTGCCGTGCATCGACCGCCCCGTGCGGGATCCCCCGAGCGGCAGTCCTCCGAGGGCGCCGTGCGGATCCCCGGACACGGTCCGCCGAAAGCGCCGCGCCGCACCCCCCAGCAGCAAACCGACGAGGCCGCCGTCCAGTACCCGCGAGCGGCAGACCGAACATCGCCGCCGGACCGGACCCCCGAGCGACAGACCACCGAGAACACCACGCGAGACCCCCCGACACGGTCCGCCGAAAGCGCCGCGCCGCACCCCCCAGCGGCAAGCCGGTGAGGACACCGACCGGCACCCCGTGCGGCAGACCGGCGACGCCGCCGGGCGGGGTCACCGAGCGGCAGACCCGCGACGCCGCCGGGTGGGATTCCCGTGCGGCGGTTCGCCGCCTGCGGGCGGATCGCCGGACCGACCGACTGCTGGGTATGTGCACGGGATACCATTTCCGTCGCCATGCAGACGAACCCCACCTACAGCAGCCTGGTCGCCGTCGGCGACTCCTTCACCGAGGGCATGTCGGACCTGATGCCCGACGGCACCTACCGGGGCTGGGCCGACCTGCTCGCCGCACGGATGGCCGCCCGGACCCCCGGCTTCCGGTACGCCAACCTCGCGGTGCGCGGCAAGCTGATCCAGCAGATCGTCGACGAGCAGGTCGACGTCGCGGCGGCCATGGGCGCCGACGTGATCACCCTGGTCGGCGGGCTCAACGACACACTGCGGCCCAAGTGCGACATGGGCCGGGTCCGCGGGCTCCTGGAGGAGGCCGTGGAGAAGCTGGCCCCCGCCTGCCGGCAGCTCGTCCTGATGCGCAGCCCGGGTCGGCAGGGTCCGGTCCTGGAGCGGTTCCGGCCCCGCATGGAGGAGCTGTTCGCCTGCGTCGACGAGCTGGCCGCCCGGCACGGCGCGATCGTCGTCGACCTGTACGGCGCGCCTTCCCTGAGCGATCCGCGGATGTGGGACGTGGACCGGCTGCACCTGACGGCCGAGGGGCACCGCCGGGTCGCGGAGGCGGTGTGGCAGACGCTGGGCCACGACCCCGAGGACGCCGAGTGGCACACGCCGATGCCGGCGGCGCTGCCGCCGGGCTGGGTCATGCGGCGGGTGGCGGACGCGCGATTCGCCCGGCAGCACCTGCTGCCGTGGATAGGCCGCCGCCTGACGGGCCGCTCCTCGGGCGACGGACTGCCCCCGAAGCGGCCCGACCTGCTGCCGTACGAGGACCCGGCGTAGCCGCAGGTGGAGACGGCCCCGGCGCTCTCGTAGGTTCCGACAAGGACACCCGCGGCGCTGGCCTGCACGAATCGCCAGTAGAATCCGTGCACGTGACTTCCGCTGCCGCCAAGCCCCGCATCCCGAACGTCCTCGCCGGACGCTACGCCTCCGCCGAGCTCGCCACGCTCTGGTCGCCCGAGCAGAAGGTGAAGCTGGAGCGGCAGCTCTGGCTCGCCGTGCTGCGGGCCCAGAAGGACCTCGGGATCGGGGTGCCGGACGCGGCGCTCGCCGATTACGAGCGTGTCCTCGACACCGTCGACCTGACCTCGATCGCCGAGCGCGAGAAGGTCACGAGGCACGACGTCAAGGCCCGGATCGAGGAGTTCAACGACCTCGCCGGGCACGAGCACGTGCACAAGGGCAGACGAGGGGCTGCTGCGCCATGTGCCGCAGCGCGACGGGACGGAC
>NZ_JBEXSH010000741.1:0-4609 GCF_040613555.1 Streptomyces sp. NPDC006265 | reverse complement strand
CCTCGCCCGAACCCAACTCGCGGGACCCGGACCGCAGTCCGGAATGATCCCGGGCCCCAGACGGGACGCCGGGCCGCACATGCCGCCGCAGTGCACCGGTACAGAGGCCACGCTGCTGTTCCCCTCCCTGCTCGCCGAGGCCCGCCGCTGGGGCCTCCCCGACCTGGAGACGGAGGAACTGCTGCCCGCCGCCGAGCGCTGCCTGGCATGGCTGCGCACCACCGTGGGCGACGGTACCTACCTGCGCGACCCGAACCCGGGCGGGCCCATCCGCTGTGAGACGCAGGCTCACGCCCACCGTGCCGCCCTGCTCGGCGCCGACCTGCTCGACTCCTGTGGCCGGGCGGGGGGAGTGGCACTCCGGGAGTGGGCACAGGCCTTGCGGATCGCGTTCGCACGGGACTTCTGGGCGGAGGACCGCGGGGGCGGCCGACCCGCGGCAGCCCGTGCACCGGACGGCGGCCTGGTTCCTCACCTGGGTGCGGCTGCCGTGCATCTCCTCGACACGGGCCTGCTGGGCGGGGGCGAACTGGCACCCGGTCTGCTCGACGAGGTCCGGACCGAGAAGCTTGCCCGGCTGCTCGGCGGTCCGGTCATGGACTCCGGGTGGGGCCTGCGCGGACTGGGTGCGAAGGAACCCGGATTCAATCCGTTCGGCCACCGAGCAGGAGCCGTACGGATCCAGGAGACGGCACTCGCCGTCGCGGGACTGGCCGCCGCCGGTTACGAGAAGGAAGCGAGCTCACTGCTGCGCGGCGTACTCGCGGCCGCAGAGACCTTCGCTCACCGGCTGCCCGAGATGTACGCGGGGGAGCAGCGCACGGAAGGAAGTGCTCCGCTCCCGCACCCGGCAGCCTGCCGCCCCGCGGCCACCGCGGCGGCCGCCGGAGTGCTGTTGCTGACCACCCTCGCCGGCATCCGCCCCGACGCCCCGGCCGGGACGGTCACCCTGCGCCCCGTGCGCGGTGCACCCCTCGGAGAGATCGGTTTCACGGGACTGCGCGTGGCGGGCGCCCCGTTCTCCGTGCGAGTGAGCCGGCTGGGCCTCGCCATGGTCGAGGAAGCGGCCGACGGACTGCAACTGGGGGTTTGACGTGCGGCGACGTGCGAATTCCGGATCAGGTACCAGGCAGTGGAGTTCGAATCCGACCGAAGTGGATCAGTAAGCGAAGGGACCGAAGAAAGGAGTGTTTATCGTCAGGCAGACGACTATGATCGCCGCATGCCCTACGACCCGTCAGCGTTCCCGCCCTTCGCCGTCACCGTGGACCTGGTCGTGCTGACCGTGCGCCGCCATGCTCTGTGTGCGCTGGCGGTACGCAGGGGCGAACCGCCGTTCCAGGGGCGTTGGGCGCTGCCGGGCGGCTTCGTGCGGGCCGACGAGGACCTGGCGCAGGCCGCCGCCCGGGAGCTGGCCGAGGAGACCGGGCTGAGCGTCCACGACCGGTCCGTCCCGGCTCAGGACAACGGCGCACATCTGGAGCAGCTCGCCACGTACGGGGACCCCAAGCGGGACCCCAGGATGCGGGTCGTCAGCGTCGCCCACCTCGCTCTCGCACCCGATCTGCCCGCGCCCCGGGCCGGCGGAGACGCCAGCAACGCGCGCTGGGCTCCGGTCGAGGAGCTGTTGCAGCAGGGCGGTTACGGGCGGGACGCCGAGCCGGTCGCCCCGCTCGCCTTCGACCACGCGCAGATCCTCGCGGACGGAGTGGAGCGCGCCAGATCCAAGATCGAGTATTCGTCGCTGGCCACCGCCTTCTGCCCGCCCGAGTTCACCGTCGGAGAACTGCGCCGTGTGTACGAGGCGGTGTGGGGTGTGGCGCTCGACCCGCGCAATTTCCATCGCAAAGTCACGGGCACTCCCGGCTTCCTCGTTCCCACCGGTGGGACGACAACCCGCCAGGGCGGACGTCCCGCCCAGCTCTTCCGCGCCGGTGGCGCGACGCTGCTCAACCCCCCGATGCTGCGCCCCGAGGTGTGACCGGCCGCCCGGGCGCGGGCCTCGCCGGGCCCGGAACTCGACCCGCCCGCAGTCCGGTCGCGGGTGGCGGTCCGGCCCGAGGCGGACTTTGGAATGCCCCAAAAACCGGACATAGCGCGCTATCTTGCTGCGAGTGATCCAGGCCTTCGGACTGACCAGCAAACCCCGCAAAGAGCTTCCGCCCGCAGTCGACGACGTCTCCTTCGAGGCGCGGGCGGGCCGCATCACCGCGCTGCTCGGCGCATCGGGCGCCGGCAAGACGACGGTTCTCAGACTGATGCTCGAACTGCAACAGGGGCGCGGCATCACCCACTTCCGGGGCCGCCCCCTGCACCGCATCGCCCATCCCTCACGCGAGGTCGGTGTGCTGCTGGGCGATGTGCCCGGACATCCCGCCCGCACGATTCGCGGTCATCTGCGCATGCTGTGCGCCGCCGCGGGCGTCCCGGTCCGGCGTGCCGATGAAGTCATGGAGGCGGTCGGGCTCGTGAGCCTGCGCGAAGAACGCCTCGGCACCCTCTCCCGCGGCATGGACCGCCGCCTCGGCCTGGCCTGCGTCCTGCTGGCCGACCCGCACACCCTCGTCCTCGACGACCCGGCCGACGGACTCTCCACCCGTGAGGGCGCCTGGTTGCACGGCATGTTGCGTGCCCATGCCGCCCAGGGCGGCACGGTTCTCTTCGCCACGTCCGACCCCAAGGGGGCCGCGCGCACCGCCGACCGGGTCGTCACTCTTGAACAGGGCAGGCTCGTGGCCGACCAGGAGGCCGCGGAGTTCTCTCGCACCCGCCTCCGTCCCCGAGTCGCCGTACGCAGCCCGCATGCAGCCCGGCTGGCGGTTCTCCTGGCCAAGCAGGCCCGCACCTCGCAGCTCTCCGTCGAGGTGGTCCGCGAGGGCGGCAATCGCCTTTCGGTGTACGGCGGTACGTGCGCGGACATCGGCGAGATCGCGTTCCGCCACGGCATCGCCGTTCATCAACTCGCCGACGAGGTCGGGGACATGGGGCCCGGCGCGGGCCGCGCTCGGGCAAGCGGACCAGAGGACCGAAATCGCGTCGATGCAGGCCGCATCCCGGTCACACGCGAGCCGTCGCCTTCCTCGGGAGCCCCGACAGCCCCCACGGCCGAGCCGGCCCCCCCGCTCGACCCGGAAGCCCACCCGGACGCACCCAAGCCGGTCACGGACACGCCGTCGCTCTCCTTCGGGCAACCGCAGCTGCCCGAAGGAGAGCCGGACGAGCTCTTGGGCGCCTCCTCGACCGGCCACCCACGCGACGGTTCTCCGGCGGCGGCCGCACCCTCCCAGCCCCGGCCCCCGGCCCCCGTCCGAGCCCGCACGGTTCGCACGCTCGACGTACTGCCTCCTCTGCCGCCCCCGATCTCCGTCCGCCCAGCCCCCAGCCCTCTCCGCCCTCTCCGCTACGAGATCCGCCGCGCCGCCGGGATCAGTACGGGGTTCCTGACCGGGGCCGTCACGCTCGCCGTGTCCGCCGTGATCGCCGTCGTGCTCGCACGCATCGGGCACACCCCGCAGCCACGCCTGCTGGCCGCGTGGCCGCAGGAGCTTCCCCTGCCCCCCGCGGCGCTCGGCGCGGGACTGCTCGGTGCGCTGGCCTTCGGTGACGAGTTCCGCCATCCCGCCCTGGCCGCGGACCGTGGCACCGTGCCCCGTCGGCTGGGGCTGCTGGCCGCCAAACTGCTCGTCGCCTCGGCCACCGCGCTGGTGCTGGCCGTCCTCACGGTCGGCTGCGACGCCGAAGCGCTCTATCTCGTCTACGGACGTGAGCTCGCTCAGGTTCCCGCCGACTGGCTCCCCCTGGGTGCCAGTTGGATCGGGCTCGTGGTCGGCTGCGCCTGGGCCGGCGTACTCGCCGCAGGCGTCTTCCGGTCCACCACGGCCGGACTCGCCGCCGTGGGCGCCGTCCCCCTCCTCGTCGTACCTGTCGTGCACAAGCTCGTGAACGGACCGTCCGTGCGAACGGCGGCCGGACTCCCCGCGCGGCTGCGGGAGGCCCTTCTGCCGCGATGGCCCTTCGGGGGAGAGCACTACGTGGAGGCCGCGATCAAGGTGATCTCCCAACCCGTGGGCGGAGCACTGACGTTGTCACTGACCGCGCTGCTCTGCGCGTATCTGCTCACCACCCTGCGCAGCAGGTTCCGCTGACAACTGTCCGTAACCCTTAGTCCGGCCATGCGCACAACTCCCCGCAGCGCGCCCATTTCTTTCCGATAAGGCGTCAATTGCGATGGGGTGAGCGATCACCCTTTCGTGTGCTTTTCACCAAAGACCTCAAGGGAGTTGGAGACGGCGCCGACAAAGGATGCGTGAGTACCCTTGCGCACACCATGATGACCGCCGCCCGCTCCGCTGACTCCGGCCTCGCCAGCCCGGGCGAACTCGACCGCTACCCGTACGCCGAGGCGCCCGCCGTCGACCGCGTCGGGATCCCTGCCTGGGACGGCGGGGACTCCGAGCTGGGCCGTGTGGGGCGCCGCGCCGCGGGCAGCCGCGGACGCGGGCTGCACGGCCAACTCGTCCAACAGCTGGGTCAGATGATCGTGTCCGGCGATCTGGGCGCCGACCGCCCGCTGGTGCCCGAGGAGATCGGCCAGCGCTTCGAGGTCTCC
>NZ_JBEXSH010000740.1:0-4613 GCF_040613555.1 Streptomyces sp. NPDC006265 | reverse complement strand
CGGGATCGATGTCGTAGGCGCGGCCGGCCACAGCCCCGCCCGCCTGACCTCGATAGCGGAGAGCGCGTTCGCCTTGCTGCCCCGCCCACGCCACCGCTGAGACCGGCTCATTGCACAGGCATCTGATGCGGCCGGCCCACTTCGACACTGCGGAGGCACGGCCCGTAGGTTCACGCGCCGCCGTGACCTCGCGTGTTGGTGCGTGCTGTGGTGTCCGGGGGTATGCGGGGTGGGCACTGCTCGGCGCTTCGGACGTGAGGCGGTTCCATGGATGCTGCTGCCCAAAATGAGGGCCAGGACCCGCTTGCCGACCGTCTGATCAGGGCTGGTGCCGCGTTCGAGGGCAGCGCGGAGATCGCCGAGGCCCGTGCCATGGCTCGCGACTTCCTCACCACGGTGCAGGCCGTGCACGGGCTGCCGGTGTCGGAGCGGGCGATGGGCATGGTGCAGCTGGTCGTGAGCGAGCTGGTCACCAATGCGCGAAAATACGCGCTGCCCTGACCGACTGGTTCGGCCGACGGGCCCAGCCGTGGACGGGCCCGTCCACGGCACAGCCCCGGCAGTGCGACTGACCCACATCGGGAAGGCGAGCCCATGGTGCTGAAGAGCCGGGTCAGAGCGAAGTACGCCCGCCTGTTCACGTCTCCCGCGCAGGCGCCGACGGGCGCGCCGCTGGACCGTCTTCGCCGGAGCGCTCATCGCGTCGCCCTTAGTCGCGCTTGCCGTGGCGGCTGTTGGCCTGCTTCCCGCTGGGGTTGCGATCGCGCTGATGCTGACCGCCGGACCGGCCGGACTTGTGCTGCTCACCGAACTGAACACGGAGCGGCCGCCACAGCGCTGCTCCGGAAACCGTCTGACCTCGCGGACGCTGACCGGTGAGCGCACCGTGGACCTGTCCCGGATTGAGCGGGTACGGCTGCTGACCTACTTCTCCCGCAGTGGCGTCTCGGAACGCGTCCTGCTGGTGCGCGACGCCTACGGTGTGTCCCTCGGCCTTACCAGTCCGGCCTCCCACAGGGCGCTGCGCCGAGCCCTCGGCCACCTCCCCAGGCGCGGCCCCCGGCCACGGGCGAGCAGGGCGGCGCTGGCCCATCTCGGCATGCTCCCCGCCCCTGGCCGCCTCGTCGTCCACACCGCCGTCGTCTGGCTGGTCACGGTGCTCGGACTCTGCGGTTACGTGTGCGCCGTGCTCGCACTTGCCACCTGAACACCGAACCCCTGAGCTCCATGGGATCGGTCATCGGTCCAGCGTCTCCAGGCCAGCCGCTTGCCGCCCGCGGTGACCCGCCGCTGACCGGCACCTCACTGCGGGACGTCCCCTTGTCACCATGCAGATGAGAGGCGTTCAGGACTGCCGGGGTCCGGCATGGTGGCCGCCGTGGTGTGGCTCTATGTTGACCGTGTGGATGAGGGTGACCGCTACTTCACGCCTCGTCGTTCGGTGCAGCGGCGGTCGCCTACGCCGAGCCGGAACCGGCAAGTTGACCGCCACGCTGGTCGCCCTGAGTGCCGATGTCATCGCGGTCGAGCCCGATCCGGCCATGCTGATCGAGCTGCGCCGCTCGCTGCCGGGTGTCCGTGCGCTGTCGGGAAGTGCAGAGGCGATCCCGCTGCCGGACGCTTGCGTCGATGCCCGTGCTGGCCGGCAATGCCATGCATTGGTTCGACATGGCCGTCGCGGGACCCGAGATCGCTCGGGTCCTCGCACCCGGCGGCATTCTGGCCGGCCTGTGGAACCTCATGGACGACCAGGCCGAGTGGGTTGCCGGACTCGCACGGGTTAGCGGAGGCGCGGCCATCGGCCTGCGTGACACGCCCGCCGGTTGGGGGTCTGTGTAGCGAACGGTGGAACTCGGTCGGTTTTCTTCAGCGGCGTCCGGCGGTGAGCCGGCCGTCGAAGGTGATGTCGAAGGCTTGGAGTGCGGCCTTCCAGCGCATGGTCCAGCGTTTGCGTCCGGTGCCGGTCGGGTCCAGGCTCATGACGGCCAGGTAGACGCACTTGAGGGCGGCCTGGTCGGTGGGGAAGTGTCCTCGGGCCCGGACGGCTTTGCGGATGCGCGCGTTGATGCTCTCGATCGCGTTGGTGGTGCAGACGATCTTGCGGATCTCCACGTCGAACCGGAGGAAGGGCACGAACTCCGCCCAGGCGGCCTCCCAGAGCCGGACGATCGCCGGATACTTCCCGCCCCAGGCGTCGTCGGTGAACTCCACGAACCGCTCCAGCGCGGCGTCCTCGGTCAGCGCGGCGTCCTCGGTCGGCGCGGTGTAGACGGGCCTGAGCGCCTTCGCGATCTTCTCCCAGTCCTGCCCGGCCGTGTAGCGGAAGCTGTTCCGGTGACCCGCTTGTTCTGCGGCATCGACTGGGCGGAGAGCCACCACGACATAGCCCTCGTTGACCAGGATGGTGACCAGGTCGCCAAACTGCGGATCAGCGATGACTACCCCGGGCTCTGTGCCCTGCTGGAGCTGCTGGCCCGCCACGGCGACAGCCCTGACGCCCCGATCCCCGTCGCCATCGAGACGCCGCGCGGCCTGCTGGTCGCCGCCCTGCGCGCGACCGGTCGAAAGGTCTACGCGATCAATCCTCTCGCGGCGGCACGCTACCGGGACCGCGGCAGCGTCTCCCGCGCGAAGTCGGACGCCGCAAACGCCCGAATCCTGGCCAACATCTTGCGGACCGACATCAAGGCCCACCGCCCGCTGCCCGCCGACAGCGAGCTCGGCCAGGCCGTGGCCGTGCTCGCCCGCGCCCACCAGGACGCGATCTGGGACAAGGGCCAACTCGTCAACCGACTCCGCTCCCACCTGCGCGAATACTTCCCGGCTGCCCTGCTGGCCTTCCACGGCAGCGGCAAGCTCGGCCTCGACTCCGCGTATGCACGTGCGATCCTCACCTCCGCGCCGACCCCGGCCGCAGCCGCCAAGCTCACCCGCGGCCGGCTCCGCGCACTGCTCAACCGGGCGGGCCGGCTCCGCCGCTCAGTCGACGAGGAAGTCGAGCGTCTGCGGGAACTGTTCCGCTCGGAACAGATGCGCCAACTGCCGCTGGTTGAAAAGGCGATGGGAAACCAGACCACGGCCCTGCTGCGGCAGCTCGACGCCGCCTGCACGAGCGGAGACGTCCTCTCCAACGCCACCGAGGAGGCGTTCCTGTCCCACCCGGATGCACAGATCATCACCAGCTTGCCGGGCCTGTCGGTCATGTCCGGCGCACGCGTGCTCGCAGAGATCGGCGACGACCCCACCCGGTTCGCCGACGCCAGAGGGCCGAGGCATCGCGGGCCGGAAGGAGCGTGGCTGCTGGACGGGCGCCTTCGGCGACGCTATACGGGCGGGGAACTCAGTTCTCGTACTCGTCCGGGTCGAAACTGTCGTACGGATCTTCCTGTACGGATCCTGCTTCGCCGTACTCCTTCTCGTACGCGTTCTCGGCCGCGGCCCGGCGCGCCATGGCATCGGACCATGCGCGGGCCCAGGTGCGCAGGTCGGCGATGGTTTGTTCGTCGAGTCCGTACGCGGCGAACTCGGTGTCGTCGATCCAGTCGGCGCCGACCAGGCGGGCCTGGAGTTCGGCGGGGCCGAAGAGGGTGTCGGGGCGGGCGGGCGACGGCCGAATTCTTCCAGGTCGGCGGTGGTCCAGCGGTGGGAGGCGGCGTAGACGTCGATGAGGTCGCGGGCGGCGCCGCGTTCGGCGATGGCTCGGACCTTGGTGCCGATGACGTCCTGCTCGGACAGGACGGGACCGTAGGAGGTCGGGACGGTGGGGTGCCAGAAGACCTCCTTGAGGATGTCGACCTCGCACTCCTGACCGCTGTCGGGATCGGTGACCAGGAAGCGGGCGGAGAGCGGGGAAACCTCGATGGTCTCGGCCCGCCATCCGAGCCGGGTCAGACCGTCGACCAGGTAGTGGGCGATGTCGGCCATGGGGGCAGGGTTCTGGGTGGCGACGTCCAGATCCTGGCTGGGGCGGTCGACGAGCTGGTGCGCCTGGACGGCGTAGCCGCCGGTCAGCACCAGCGGGTAGGGCGAACCGAGGGCGAGGACGTCTTCGAGGAGCCGGGCGTGCGCTCCGGCATCGGTGGTTTCTTCACGCGGCGGTGGCCTGGCCGGCTTCACGCAGCTCGGGGAAGTCGCCCTCCCAGGCGTCGCGGACGGCGGTGCCGATCAGGGTGCGCAGAGTCGGCCATAGCTCGATCAGCAGGTCGGCGTTGAGGAAGCGGCACAGGTCCTCGCGCATGCCCTCGGACAGCACCGTGCGGTACAGGCTCATCCGTAGCCGCGGCCGGTCCAGGTCGAAGGAGCGCAGCCCGGACCAGGCCACCGTCAGCGGCAGCTCGACCACGCCGTGCACCGGTCCGCGCAGCTCGTCCAGGGAGCCGGGCAGCCGCCGGACGAACTTGATTCGGTACGGGTCGGCGACGCCCGGGGCGAGTGCGACGGCTTCGGGGAGCGACATGGCGTCGATTATCCCCGATCGACGCCCGTTGGCAGGAACGGTCTGACATCCAGGTCCAGATTGCTCGGGGATTTGGTGAAGCGTGCGCAGGCTTCATGCCGGGCGGGAAGAGGAACGTGAACAGCACCAGCAGCAGTACGGGTCTGCCGCCGAAGAC
>NZ_JBEXSH010000739.1:0-4615 GCF_040613555.1 Streptomyces sp. NPDC006265 | reverse complement strand
CGCCTAAAACCGTAGAATCCGAATATCAGCCGGCACACATTTCTAACTCGATCCCGCTGGCGGGGACCGAGAGGAAGTGTGCCTGGTGGCAGTCGCTGAGACCGTACGGCGGGGCGGGGGGGCGGCGATGGTGGTGCGGCCTGGGCGTTGAGTGCCGGGTGCGGGTGCGGGTGCGGGTACGGGTACGGGTACGTGGGGGCTGGTCGCGCCCACGCGGCGGAGCCGCAGATCGACCCAGCCCCGCGCCCCCTATCGGGGCGCTGCCGAACTCTGCGCCTCGAACGCCAGGTGGCCGTCCCGTACGTCCACCGTCACCCGGCCGCCCTTGTCGACCCGGCCGTCCAGCAACAGTCGTGACAGCTCGTTGTCCACCTCGCGCTGGATCGTGCGGCGGAGCGGGCGGGCGCCGTACTCCGGCTGGTAGCCGCGTTCGGCCAGCCATTCCACCGCCCGGTCGGTGAAGGTCACCGTGATGTCCTTGCCCTGGACCAGGGACCGGGTGCGGTCCAGCAGGAGGTTGGTGATCCGGCGCAGCTGCTCCGTGGTGAGCTGGCGGAAGACGACGATCTCGTCGATACGGTTGAGGAACTCGGGGCGGAAGTGCTCCCGCAGCGGGCGCAGAATCTGCTCGCGGCGGGCCTCCTCGTCCGCGTCGGCGCCGCCCGCGGCGAAGCCCGTCGTGGCGCCCCGGCGGGTGATCGCCTCGGAGCCGAGGTTGCTCGTCATCACGATGACGGTGTTGCTGAAGTCCACCGTGCGGCCCTGGGAGTCGGTCAGCCGGCCGTCGTCGAGGACCTGGAGCAGGACGTTGAAGACGTCCGGGTGGGCCTTCTCCACCTCGTCCAGCAGGAGCAGCGAGTACGGGTGACGGCGCACGACCTCGGTGAGCTGGCCCGCCTCCTCGTGGCCGACGTAGCCGGGCGGTGCGCCGACCAGCCGGCTGACCGTGTGGCGCTCCTGGTACTCGCTCATGTCGAGCCGGACCATGCGGTCCTCGCTGCCGAACAGGGCCTCGGCGAGCGCCCGGGCCAGTTCGGTCTTGCCGACGCCCGTCGGACCGAGGAACAGGAAGCTGCCGATCGGGCGGTCGGGAGCCGCGAGCCCGGCGCGGGAACGCAGCACCGCGTCCGAGACGACCCGCACGGCCTCGTCCTGGCCGACCACCCGCTCGTGCAGATGCTCCTCCAGCCCCAGCAGACGGTCCTTCTCCTCCTGGGTGAGGCTGGCGACCGGGATGCCGGTCTGCCGGGACACCACCTCGGCGATCGCCTCGGCCCCGACCACCAGGTCCTGGCCCTCGTCGGCCTCACCGTCGCCGCCGGCCTCGGTGATCCGCTGCTTCAGCTCCACGATCCGGTCGCGCAACTGGGTGGCCTGCTCGTACTGCTCGTCCGCGACGGCCTGGTCCTTGTCCCGGGTCAGCTGCTCCAGCTCCCGCTCCAGGGCCCGTACGTCCGTGCCCTTGGTCCGGGCCCGCAACCGCACTCGGGCACCGGCCTGGTCGATCAGGTCGATCGCCTTGTCGGGCAGGCGGCGGTCGGCGAGGTAGCGGTCGGAGAGCTCCACGGCCGCGACCAGGGCCTCGTCGGTGTAGCGGACCTGGTGGTGGGCCTCGTAGCGGTCCTGGAGTCCGCGCAGGATCTCGATCGCGTCGGCGGCGGTCGGCTCCGGCACCATGATCGGCTGGAAGCGGCGGGCCAGCGCCGCGTCCTTCTCGATCCGGCGGTACTCCTCCAGCGTGGTGGCGCCCACGATGTGCAGCTCGCCCCGGGCGAGGGCCGGCTTGAGGATGTTGCCGGCGTCCATCGAGCTGCCGTCGCCGCCGCCGGAACCGGCGCCCACGACCGTGTGCAGCTCGTCGATGAAGATGATCAGCTGGTCGGAGTGGGCGCGGATCTCGCCCACGATGTTGTTCATCCGCTCCTCGAAGTCCCCCCGGTAGCGGGTGCCCGCGACCACGCCCGTGAGGTCCAGGGCGACCACGCGGCGTCCGATCAGCACATCGGGCACGTCCGCCTCGGAGATGCGCTGCGCGAGCCCCTCCACGATGGCCGTCTTGCCGACCCCCGCGTCACCGATCAGCACCGGGTTGTTCTTGCCGCGCCGGGACAGGACCTCGACCGTCTGCTCGATCTCCTGGTCCCGGCCGATCACCGGGTCGATCCGGCCCTGCCGGGCCAGCTCGGTGAGGTCGCGGCCGTACTTGTCGAGGGTCGGGGTGTTCGTCGGGCGCGGGCGCTCCGACTGGGGGACCTCCGGCGCCTCGGGCGGTTCGGAGGGGGCGAAGCGGGCCGCGTTGAGGATGTGCCCGGCAGCCGAGTCGGGGTTCGAGGCCAGGGCGCTCAGCACGTGCTCCGGGCCGATGTAGCCGTAGCCGCGGGCCCGGGCCATGTCGTGCGCGTCCAGCAGGGCCCGCTTGGCGGCCGGGGTGAGGGAGAGTGCGGTGGGCGGCGGGGCGTCGTCCGGGGTGTGCTGGGCGGGCCCCGACCGGTCGTCGATCTGCGTCGCCAGCGAGTCGGGGTTCGCACCGGCCTTGCTGAGCAGGGTGCGGGTGGGCTCGGTGGCGAGCGCCGCCCGCAGCAGATGCTGGGTGTCGAGGTCCCGGCTGCCGTGCTCGGCGGCGTACTGGGCCGCGCCACGGACGAGCTCCCGGGCCGGCTGACTCAGCAGCCGCCCGAGATCGATCTGCCGGGGACCGGGACGCGGTCCGCCGAAGAACCGTGCGAGGAATTCTCCGAAGGGATCCGAGCCGTAGCCCTCCGGGCTGGTGAAGCCGCTGCTCATGGGCCTTCCGTTCCCGGCGTCCCCGGCGCGCGGGCGGGGGACGCCCTCGCTGGTCGACGTGCCGGGGTCGGGTAACCCGGGTGGCAGCCGGTTACACCTGGGGCGCGCTCGTACAACACCTTCGCACGATCGTCGGCGAGGGGCACCTTTGGGATGCACCCGGGTAATTCCGGCATATGTCAGCGTGCGGTCAGGATCCTCGGTCCCGAGTCCGTGATCGCCACCGTGTGCTCCGCGTGGGCGGCGCGGGAGCCGTCGTTCGTCTTCAGGGTCCAGCCGTCGGGGGCGGCGTGGTAGTCGTCCGTGCCGCCCGCGACGACCATGGGTTCGATCGCCAGCACCATGCCGTGCCGGAGCCGCATGCCGCGCCCCGGGCGGCCCTCGTTCGGCACCCCGGGGTCCTCGTGCATGCCGCGGCCGATGCCGTGGCCGCCGAAGCCGTCCGGGATGCCGTATCCGGCGCCCCGGCACACCGTGCCTATCGCGTGGGCGATGTCGCCGATGCGGTTGCCCGCGACCGCGGCCCCGATGCCGGCCGTGAGGGCCCGCTCGGCGGTCTCGATCAGGCGGAGGTCCGCCTCGCGCGGGGTGCCGACGACGAAGCTGAGCGCCGAGTCGCCGACCCAGCCGCCCAGTTCGGCGCCGAAGTCGATGGAGACCAGGTCGCCGTCGCGCAGGCGGTAGCGGTCCGGGACGCCGTGCACGATCGCGTCGTTGACCGAGGTGCACAGGACGGCGGGGAAGGGGGTCGGTGCGAAGGACGGGCGGTACCCCAGGAAGGGGGAGGTCGCGCCCGCCTCGCGCAGCACGCCGTGCGCCACCTCGTCCAGCTCCAGCAGGGAGACACCCACGTCGGCGGCCCTCTGAGCGGCCGTCAGGGCCCGGGCGACGACCTGGCCCGCCTCGTACATCGCGTCGATAGAAGTGTCTGTCTTCAGCTCCACCATGCCAATTACTATACCGGTATTAGAATGGGGGCATGGTGCGCACCCCTCTCACCCCCGAAGAGCGCGAACGCGGCGAGCGGCTCGGCCGGCTGCTGCGCGAGGCGCGTGGTGGCCGGAGCATGACGGAGATCGCGGCGAGCGCGGGCATCTCCGCGGAGACCCTCCGGAAGATCGAGACGGGTCGGGCCCCGACCCCGGCCTTCTTCACGGTGGCCGCGCTGGCCGGAGTCCTCGGGCTGTCCATGGACGACCTGGCCGGGCAATGCGTGTTGGTGCCTCTCTGAGGCACCAGCGCCGCGCGTGAAAACTCCCCGTAGCACGTCCGTAACACGACTGGTGTTGCCTACGGGGCGGAATGCTCCGGCCTCATGGGAGTTGAGCGATGGCGGCGGATCAACTCCCGGCTGAAGTCGGGGAGTTCGCGACCTATCTGGACGGTCTGCTGGCACGCCTCGATCCGTCCGGCGGTTGGTGCGCGGTGTTCTGGCAGCGCGACCCGGAGGGCATGCGGGCCTGTCTCGACGGGCGTGACATGCCGCCCTGGGACGTGGTCGAGGCGCTGCTGCAGGACCTCGCCGGGCAGTACGGCCCGGGCGGAGCCGGCCCGGAGACGGAGCGCGCCCGCGCCCTGCACGCCGCCGCGCTTGCCGTGTACGACACCCGGCCCGGGGGCCGCGACGCCCTCGGCGTTCGCCTCGACGTCATGCTGCGCGAACAGAAGTACGCCGCCGAACGCCAGGCCGCCCTCGCCCGCCACCTGACCTCGGCCACGACCCGTGAACAGGCCGACGCCCTGCGCCTGGACCTGGCCTGGGCACGCGACGACCACGCACGCGCCGGGGCCCGGTGCGCGGAGCTCCGGGCACGGATGGCTCACGTGGACC
>NZ_JBEXSH010000738.1:0-4626 GCF_040613555.1 Streptomyces sp. NPDC006265 | reverse complement strand
ACCCCGGCTCCCGAGCCGGCTCCGTCCGCTCCCGCGCCGGCCCCGGCTCCGGCCCAGGCCCCGGCCGCTCCGGCCGCCGCCACGCCGGCCGACGACGGCGCCTACGTCACCCCGCTGGTGCGCAAGCTCGCCGCCGAGCAGGGCGTCGACCTGTCCACCGTCAAGGGCACCGGCGTCGGCGGCCGTATCCGAAAGCAGGACGTCGTCGCCGCCGCCGAGGCCGCGAAGAGCGCCGCCGCCGCCCCGGCCCCCGCCGCTGCCGCCCCGTCGGCCGCCAAGAAGGCCCCGGTGCTGGAGGCGTCCCCGCTGCGCGGCCAGACCATCAAGATGCCGCGGATCCGCAAGGTCATCGGCGACAACATGGTCAAGGCCCTGCACGAGCAGGCCCAGCTGTCCTCGGTCGTCGAGGTCGACGTCACCCGCCTGATGAAGCTGCGCGCCCGCGCCAAGGACGCGTTCGCGGCCCGTGAGGGCGTCAAGCTCTCGCCGATGCCGTTCTTCGTCAAGGCCGCGGCCCAGGCGCTGAAGGCGCACGCGCCGATCAACGCCAAGATCAACGAGGCCGAGGGGACCATCACCTACTTCGACACCGAGAACGTCGGTATCGCGGTGGACTCCGAGAAGGGCCTGATGACCCCGGTCATCAAGAACGCCGGTGACCTCAACCTCGCCGGTATCGCCAAGGCCACGGCCGACCTGGCGGGCAAGGTCCGCGCCAACAAGATCACTCCGGACGAGCTGTCCGGTGCGACCTTCACCATCTCCAACACCGGGTCGCGCGGCGCGCTCTTCGACACGATCATCGTGCCGCCGGGCCAGGTCGCGATCCTCGGCATCGGCGCGACGGTCAAGCGCCCCGCCGTCATCGAGACGGAGGAGGGTACGGTCATCGGCGTCCGGGACATGACGTACCTGACCCTGTCCTACGACCACCGCCTGGTGGACGGCGCCGACGCGGCCCGTTACCTGACGGCGGTCAAGGCCATCCTGGAGGCGGGCGAGTTCGAGGTCGAGCTCGGCCTCTGACCTCCATCGCCGGTACGGCTGTACGGTGCCCCCGCTCGGATCATCTCCGGGCGGGGGCACCGGCGTTTCGCTTTCAGGGGCGCGGGGCTGTATCGATGTGCGGCTCCGCCGCGTGGGCGCGATCAGCCACATACGACCGTGAGCCGAACGGCAACCCCACACCCCCCGTGTAAGTCTCGTCTCACCTGCACCAAAGCGCCCCCCGCCGCCCCACCCACGGAGCGAACCGGCCGTATTGTCTAAGCGTCAATCCCGCGTAAGGAGCCCTCATGACCGCGCCCGTCATCCACTCGCTCCGCGAGCAGATCCGCGAGCACATCCTGGAGGGGATCATCAGCGGACGCTGGCAGCCGGGCGAGCGGATCGTCGAGCGCCGGATCGCCACCGAGCTGGAGGTCAGCCAGACCCCGGTCCGCGAGGCCCTGCGGGAGCTGGAGTCCCTGCGCCTGATCGAGTCCGCTCCGAACAAGGGCGTGCGCGTCCGCAACCTCACGGCCGCCGACCTGGAGGAGAGCTACCCGGTCCGGGCCGGCCTGGAGGCGATCGCCGCGGAGCTGGCCGCCCAGGGCCTCGCGGAGGACTGCTCGGCTCTGGAGCCCCACGTCAGCGCCCTGTACGAGGCCGACCGCAGCTCCGACGGCACGGGGCAGGTCCGTCACACCGTCGCCTTCCACCGCGAACTGGTCCGTGCCGCGGGCAACTCCGTGCTGCTGCACACCTGGGAAGGCCTCGGCATCGAGGTGTTCACGGCCCTGTCGATCCGCTGGCTGGGCACCCGGCAGCAGTCGTACGCGGAGGAGCACGAGGAGCTCGTCGCCGCGTTCAAGCGCCGTGACCCCCGGATCGCCGAACTCGTGAAGGCGCACGTGCTGGGCTGCGCGCCTCGGGCGTGACACTCGAGCACCCTCTCGCTCAAACGCCTCCGACCTGCGAGAACCGTTCGAAAATCGGTCACCGCGTGCCACTGCCGGAGGCACCGCGTGCCTATTTTCTCGTGATCAAGAGGTTTTGCCCCTCAACCCTTTGATCGATCATCGATCAGCGAGTTAGAGTCGCCGACGGGCTTGCCACCCAAGCCCCAGCCCTGTCCTGCCAAAGACAAAGGGCACCCCCGATCCCCTTACGTGAGGGAACCCCCTTCGACTGAGGAAGGCGGCGACATGACCGACCCCAACGCCATCCAGCCGAGCGAGCTCGACCAGCTCCCCGACCGGGACCCGGAGGAGACCGCCGAATGGCAGGCCTCCCTGGACGCGGTCACCAAGGCTGCCGGGCCGCACCGTGCCGCATATCTGATGCGCCGCACGCTGGAGCGCGCCGAGGGCGCCGGCATCGCGCTGCCGAAGCTCCTCGAGACCGACTACGTCAACTCCATCCCCACCTCCGCCGAGCCGGCCGTGCCCGGTGACGAGGCGATGGAGCAGCGGATCACCGCGTGGAACCGCTGGAACGCGGCCGCGATGGTGACCCGGGGCAGCAAGTACGGCGTCGGCGGCCACATCGCCACCTTCGCCTCCGCCGCCTGGCTGTACGAGACCGGCTTCAACCACTTCTTCAAGGGCAAAGAGGCCGACGGCTCCGGCGACCAGCTCTACATCCAGGGCCACGCGTCCCCCGGCATCTACGCCCGCGCGTTCCTCGACGGCCGGCTGAACGAGGAGCAGCTCGACAACTTCCGCCGGGAGGCGGGCGGCAACGGCCTGCCCTCCTACCCGCACCCGCGCCGCCTGCCCTGGCTGTGGGAGTTCCCGACCGTCTCCATGGGCCTCGGCCCGCTGTCGGCGATCTACCAGGCGCGCTTCAACCGCTACCTGGCCAACCGCGGCATCAAGGACACCGCCGGTTCGCACGTGTGGGCGTTCCTCGGCGACGGCGAGATGGACGAGCCCGAGTCGACGGCGGCCCTCGCGCTGGCGGCCCGTGAGGAGCTGGACAACCTCACGTTCGTCATCAACTGCAACCTGCAGCGCCTCGACGGCCCGGTCCGCGCGAACTTCAAGATCGTGCAGGAGCTGGAGGCCCAGTTCCGCGGCGCCGGCTGGAACGTCATCAAGACGCTGTGGGGCACGGCCTGGGACGAGCTGTTCCGGCTGGACACCACGGGCGCGCTCGTACGCCGCCTGCGCCAGGTACCGGACGCGCAGATCCAGACCTACCAGACCCGCGACGCGGCCTACATCCGCCAGGACTTCTTCAGCGGCGACCCGGCGCTCGTGGAGATGGCGAAGCTGCTGAGCGACGACAAGATCCTCGAGTGCTTCCACCTCTCGCGCGGTGGTCACGAGGCGCGCAAGGTGTTCGCCGCGTACAAGGCCGCCGTCGAGCACAAGGGCGCGCCGACCGTGATCCTGGCCCAGACGGTCAAGGGCCACACCCTCGGCGAGGGCTTCGCGTCGAAGAACGCCAACCACCAGATGAAGAAGCTCTCGGTGGACGAGTTCAAGAGCATGCGCGACCTGCTCGAACTGCCGATCAAGGACAGCGACTTCGTCGACGGCGTGGTGCCCTACGGCCACCCGGGCGCCGACTCCCCCGAGGTCCGCTACCTCCAGGAGCGGCGTGCCGCCCTCGGCGGTCCGGCCCCGGCCCGGCGCACGCACCCCGTCGCCCCGCTGCCCGCCCCGGCGGAGAAGGCGTTCGCCTCCTTCGACAAGGGCTCCGGCTCGCAGAACGTGGCCACCACCATGGCGTTCGTCCGTCTGGTCAAGGACCTGGTCCGCGACAAGGAGACCGGCAAGCGCTGGGTGCCGATCGTCCCGGACGAGGCGCGCACCTTCGGTATGGAGTCGCTGTTCCCGTCGCTCGGCATCTACTCGCCCAAGGGCCAGACGTACGAGCCGGTCGACCGCGACCAGCTGATGTACTACAAGGAGGCCCAGAACGGCCAGATCCTCAACGAGGGGATCACCGAGGCCGGTTCGATGGCCGACTTCATCGCCGCTTCGACGTCGTACGCCACGCACGGCGAGGCGATGATCCCGTTCTACATCTTCTACTCGATGTTCGGCTGGCAGCGCACGGCCGACCAGATGTGGCAGCTCGGCGACCAGCTCGGCCGCGGCTTCCTCGTCGGCGCCACGGCCGGCCGTACGACGCTGACGGGCGAGGGCCTGCAGCACGCCGACGGCCACTCCCCCGTGATCGCCGCGACCAACCCGGCGGCGCTGTCGTACGACCCGGCGTTCGCCTACGAGGTCGCGGTCATCGTCAAGGACGGTCTGCGCCGGATGTACGGCGAGGCGGCCCCGGGCGAGGACCAGAACGTCTTCTACTACCTGACGGTCTACAACGAGCCGATGCCGCAGCCGGCGAAGCCGTCCGTCCAGGGCGTCGACGAGGGCATCGTCAAGGGCCTGTACCGCTTCAACACGGCCGAGTCGGCGGGCATCACGCCTCCGGCGAACGCCTCGCGGATCCAGCTGCTCGGCTCGGGTACGGCGATCCACTGGGCTCTCAAGGCGCAGCGGTTGCTCGCCGAGGAGTGGGGCGTGGCGGCCGACGTGTGGTCGGCGACGTCCTGGAGCGAGCTGCGCCGGGACGCCCTGGACGCGGACGAGGCACTGCTGCGCGGCGAGGAGCGGGTGCCGTTCGTGCGGGAGG
>NZ_JBEXSH010000737.1:0-4628 GCF_040613555.1 Streptomyces sp. NPDC006265 | reverse complement strand
ACCTGTACATCGCCACCGGTGACAACAACTCCAGCGGATTCAGCGACGGCGAGGGCTCCAGACCGAGTTCCTCCACCAGGCGGGCTCGCAGCCGCCGCATGACGGCGAGCGATTCCGCCCGTCGGCCGCAGCGGTACAGCGCGAGCATGAGATGCCGGTGGAAGTTCTCGTGCAACGGGTGCCGAGCGGTCAGTTCCTTGAGCTCCGGCACCAGCGTGTGGTGCGCGCCGCGCTGGAGATCGGCGTAGATCCGGTGCTCCTGGGTGCACAGCAGCGATTCGTCCAGGTGGACGATCCGGGCGCCGAGCAGTTCACCCGCCTCGACGTTGACGAGTGCCGGGCCGCGCCACAGCGCGACGGCCTGGTGAAGCAGTTCGGACCCCTGCACGAATTCACCGCGCTGGACGGCCGCACTGCCGGCTTCCGCCAGCGTCTCGTATTCCGAGATATCGAGCGCGACCCTGGAAGTGGACAGTACATAACTGCTGCCCTCAGTGATCAGAATTTCTTCTGCGACTTCGGTGGCGCTTTTCCTGAGTGCTTCCGCAATGGTTCGCCGAACCTGACCGATATACGTCTGGATCGTTGCCGTAGCGGTGCGCGGCGGGCTACTTCCCCACAACTCCTGCACAAGTGCATTGACCGATACCGCCCGATCCGCGTTGACGGCGAGTAAAGCGAGAATCCGTCGCGGCTTGGGTGCCAAAACGATCGGTTCCGACTCGTCATCGAGAACCGTCATCGGGCCGAGGACATGAATCTGCACCATTCCCCCTTATTGGTACATCCACCTCGAGTGACGCACCAACCATAGCAGGTTTTTGGCTTGAAATCGCAAATTCAGACGCACTGCGAACAAATGTTTACGTGCCGTACCAGTGCTTGTTACGTGCCTCACATCCGCAAAAGAGAGAAACCGCGGTGCTGCACCAATGGCGCAATCACCGCGGTTTCCCTGTCGTGCCATGCTCGACTTATGGCGTATACCCTCCGGCGGGTCAGTCCAGAGAGCCCAGCAGCGCGATCGCCCGCTCCAGGTATTCCTCGAAGTGGGCCAACTCCTCGGGCGTGAATTCGGCACTCAGCGAGCCCTCGACGCGCAACGCGGCCTTGTCGGCCTTCTTTGCGATGGCCCGACCCGCCCGGGTGGCCCGGTTGACCACGACCTTCTGATGGAGTTCCGAGGGTTCGCGGAACACCAGGTCGGCCTTCTCCAGATTGGTCAGCACCGTGGCCATCGTCTGCGGCGTCACCATGCACTCCCGTGCCAGCTGGGCCGCGGACATGCCGTCGGAGACCGACAGCAGCAGCAGGACCGAGTACTGGGGCACCGTCAGGCCGAACTCCCGCAGCACTTCCGTCTTGCGTGCGATGAGGGCCTGTTCCGCCCTCTTGATCGTGTGCCCGAGTCGGCCGGCGGCGACCGTCTCCGTCGTCGTGTTCGCCATGTCAATAGTCTTGCATACGACAGAGGACGAAGCATTAGTCGAGTATTGCCTCCGCCTGGGCGGCCGCCGGTCCTTGCCCCGGGCGGTTGCGGTCACCGCTGCTTCCGACGCCGGACAGCCGGGATCGCGCAGGTCAAGCGGGCGGTGCAGGTGCGCCGGCTCTGCTCGTCGCTGATGACGATCTCGTACGTAGCGGTGTGCGTACCCAGATGCAGCGGCCGGCAGTGACCGGTGACCAGCCCGGAGCGGGCCGTGGCGTGGTGGGTGCAGGACAGTTCCTGGCCGACGATGATCCGGTCGGCGCCCGCGTGGACCCAGGCGGCGAGCGACCCGAGCGTCTCGGCGAGGACCGCGTTGGCCCCGCCGTGCAGCAGGCCGATGGGCTGACGGTTGCCCTCCACCGGCATGGTGCCGACCACGAGGTCGGGCCCGCAGACGGTGATCTCGATACCGAGGCGCTCCACCAGCTGCTGGTCGACGAAGGGAGGTAGGACCTCGATGGGCCCCAGGGCGGTCTGTGTCATGTCCGCCCCTCAGTGCGCGGAGGCGGGTTCGGGCGCCGCCGTGGCCGCGTCGCCGGGGGCCTCGGCGGGCGCGTCACCGGACGGCTTCCCGCCCTTGAGCAGGCTGCCGACGACGACCGCGCTGACCGCACAGGCCGCCGCGACGATCCACATGGTGGTGTGCAGGCCACTGGCGTAGGCGTCGGCCATCACGGTCACGGCCCGGTCCCGGACCTCACCGGCCGGAAGCGACGCGGCGGCCTCGGGCAGGCCGCCCTGCAGCGTGCGCGAGGTCAGCGCCTCGGCACCACCCGGGTAGGCGGACACGGCACCGCTGTCGAGGGCGCTCTTGGTGAGGGCCGTGACGAGAGTGCCCAGCCCGGCCATGGAGACGGCATCGGAGGCGAGCCGCACCGTGTTGAACATGCCGGCGGCCATGCCCATCCGCTCCGGCTCGACGGCCGAGACCGCCGCGCCGTCCAGGATGCCCAGGGAGATGCCGTACCCGATGCCCAGGAAGAGCAGCGGGCCGGCCAGCGCGACCGTGGAGGCGCCGGGGTCGACCATGGTCAGCCATGCGGCGCCGACGGCGGAGAAGCACAGCAGCACGACGAACAGGGTGCGCTGCGAGATCTTCTGCGCGAGGACACCGGTGACGGCGGGCATCACCAGGGACGGCCCGGTCAGGAGAAGCAGGACCAGACCGATCCGGAAGGCGGACAGACCGCTCGTGGAGGTCAGGTAGGGCGGCAGCACGATGACGAGGGCCACGAAGCTGAACGCCAGCACCAGCGGCACCAGGCAGACGGCCAGGAACTGCGGCCGGGCGAACAGGCCCAGATCGAACATCGGGTGCTCGGTACGGCGTTCCACCGTCACGAAGACGGCCATCAGGATCAGGCAGCCGACGGCCGAGCCGAGCACGATCGGGTCGGTCCAGCCCCGGCCCGGCCCCTCCACGAGGGCGAGGACGAACAGGGCGACGCCGAAGCCGAAGGCGAACGTGCCGGTCCAGTCGAAGCGGGGCCCGCGGTTGGGTTCCGGGCGGGGCAGCAGCGGAGTGCTCAACAGGACCAGCGCGGAGACCGCGGCCAGGACGAGGAAGACCGAACGCCAGCCCCACAGGTTGACCAGCACACCGCCGAACATCGGTCCGAAGGCCAGGCCGGCTCCGAGGAACGTGCCGAAGAGGCCGAACGCCTTCGCGCGGGCGGCGCCGTCGAAGGACTGCGCCAGGATCGCGGTGATGGAGGCGAGCGCCGCGCCGCTGCCGAAGCCGGCGATCGCGCGCGAGACGTCGAGCAGCAGGATGCTGTTCGCCAGGCCCGAGACGGTCATCCAGAAGGCGAAGAAGGCCATGCCCCAGGTGAACATCCTGCGGTGGCCGACGCGGTCGGCGAGCGAGCCCATGGCCGCGAGGCTGCTGGACGCGGTCAGCATGTAGCCGTCGACCACCCACTGGGCGGCGGCGAGTGAGCTGTGCAGATCGGCGCCGATGTCGGGGACGGCCACGGACGGGCCGGTCACCACCAGGGTCATGAGCGGGCCGACGACGCACGCCGCGGCGAGCGTGGCCCGCGGGTTGCCGGTGGACACGGAGGATCACCTCTGTCTGTTCGTAGTCAGCTGACTGTTCGTTGTCAGCCATGTGTAAGAACCCTGGCATAGATTAGAGGGCTGAACATAGCTGCTGTCAATGTCGTATGGCAGAGTTCTGTGTAAAGATGGAGGCCTGTCAATCGACGGACCGACACGGCACACGGACGACTGGGAAAGGCGGTGCGCACGGCGATGCGCAGGATCCAACTGGGCGGCTCACAGCGGAGCTTCGCGGCCGTCGGCCTCGGCTGCATGGGAATGTCATGGGGCTACGACGAGCTGGGCCGGGACGAGAGCGAGTCGATCGGGGTCATACGGCATGCCGTCGACATCGGCGCCGATCTGATCGACACGGCCGACCAGTACGGCCCGTTCACCAATGAAGTCCTGGTCGGCAAGGCGCTGCGGGGCTACCGCGATCGTGTGCTGCTCGCCACCAAGGGCGGGCTCGTCGTGGACGACCCCGCCACCTACCGCAGCCACCGGGACGGCCGGCCCGAGTACCTGCGGGCCGCCGTCGACGCGAGCCTGCAGCGGCTCGGCGTGGATCACCTGGATCTCTACCAGCTGCACCGCATCGACCCCGAGGTACCGGTCGAGGAGAGCTGGGGGGCACTCGCGGAGCTGGTGAAGGAGGGCAAGCTGGGTGCGCTCGGCCTGTCCGAGGCGTCGGTGGAGGAGATCGGCCGGGCGCAGGCAGTCCACCCGGTCGCCTCGGTGCAGAGCGAACTGTCCCTGTGGAGCCGGAACGCCCTGACGGACGGCGTGGTGGAGCACTGCGGGCGCGAAGGCATCGCGTTCATCGCGTTCGCGCCACTCGGCCGGGGCTTCCTGTCCGGGCTCATCAGCAGCCCGAAGGACCTGCCGCGGGTGGACGGGCGGCACCGGATCCCGCGCTTCCAGCCCGAGGCCATCCAGGCCAACCAGGCCATCGTCGACCGGGTGCGGGCCGTGGCCGAAGGGCTGGGGGCGACCGTGGCGCAGGTGGCGATCGCGTGGGTGCTGGCCCAGGGCGACCACGTGGGCGTCATCCCCGGTACCAAGACCCGCCGCTACCTGGAGGACAACGTGGCGGCCG
>NZ_JBEXSH010000736.1:0-4639 GCF_040613555.1 Streptomyces sp. NPDC006265 | reverse complement strand
AGGCAGTCCGGCTGCACCATCGCCTCCGCTCCCGGCCGCCGTGTCCCGCACGGCGACGCCCCGGGCTTGATCGGGTCGGCCGGCAGTGGCACCACCGTCCTCGCCGCCGGGGGATCCCGTTCCCCGTACGTCGTGCTGGCCGAGGGGGGCTGCGACGAAGAGGCGAAGAAGCAGGCCGAGGAAGCCCGCAAGCAGGCCGAGGAGGCTCAGAAGGCCGAGAAGGAGGCGAAGAAGGAGGAAAGTCGCAAGAAGGTCGCCAAGTGGAAGAAGCCGTCCTGGTACAACGACGTGAAGAACCCGCGGAAGGGCTCCAAGGATGGTGGCGACGGCCACTGGAAGGCCAAGAAGGCGGTGGCGTACTGGCCGAAGTCAGAGGTGTGGATGCGCTACCAGGAGCAGGTCTCCAAGGTGAAGCGCGGCAAGGAATACGCTGTCAAGGACCCCAAGACCGGCAGGGACGTCGACTTCGACGGGTGGGATTCGTCACGGCAGACTTACGTCGAGGCGAAGTTCGGCTACAGCAACAAGGTGCGGGCGGACGGCACACTCGAACCCGCTCAAGCGAACAAGTTCGTCGAGCAGGCGCGGCGGCAGCTGAGTGCGGCGAACGGGAAGCCGGTCGAGTGGAACTTCTCCAACAAGGCGGTGGCCGAGGCGGCGGAGGAAGCCTTCGACGAAGCCGGTATCGGGGTGGTCGTCAAGTACACGCCGTGGGAGAAGTGAAAGACGGGAGTGCGGATCATGAGTGCGGTGACGGTGGCTGTGCACTGGTGGGCCAGATCCGAGACGCCGCAGGAGCAGGCGGAACGCTGGTTGGTGCTCCTCGCCCGGCTGACGGAGCTGTCCGATGGCGAGCTGACGGAGTGGCGCTGGGACGTGGACGATGACGGCCCCGGCCCACTGGTGCCCCGGAGCACGGGTGAGTTCGCGACAGTGCTCCAGGCAGCGAACACGCATGACGACGTCGACATCATCGGCTGGACAGCCCACGTGGTCGGACGCCGGCAGGACGGTGGCTACGTCCAGGTGTGGATCTCGGCGGGCGGCACGAACGACCACAGCCCGTTCTTCGTGATCGTGAAGCTCTTCCCCGGGCCCGGCGCGTCGGCCTCGCCGCTCGCGGACCGTCTCGCCGAGACCCTCGCCGCGCTGGCGGGGGCCTGGGACCCGGACACCGGTCTTGCCTACGATCGTGAACTGTTCAAGACCGTCAAGGCGACCTATGGTCTGCCGGCCCCCGCCCCCCGCTGCGGCTGGTCGGTCTACCTCTCCGAGAACCGCGCAGCGCGCGTCCCCGGCGACTTCACGGCCCGACGGCTGCCCACCGAGCACGGCGGCCTCGTCCTGGACCTCGCGGCGAGCCCCGGCGAGACCCCGGCCACCGAAACAGTCCTTGCCGCCCACAGAGCCCTCGCTGACAGCGGCGCCCTGGAACCCATGCCCGTACCCGCAACGGGTGCCAAGCTGTGACGATGAGGGCCGGCCGGCGGTGAACGACGAAGCGGTGAGTGCCCCTCGATGAGCGTGCAGCAGCATCTCGCCCGGATCGGCGAACTCCTTGCCCGCCCCCTGACCGGGAGCGACACCTACCACCTCGTGATCTTGCGCGAGAGCCGTGACTTCGCTCCTCCGAACGACGACTGGGACGAGCTCATGCGGACCAGCGAGGAGTTCGAGAGGGAGCTGATCGACCTGGCAGCTGCCTTGGACGCCCGATGGGGCCCGCACACCACCGTGTCCATGGAGAACTACGTCCACGCCTTCATGGATCCGGACGCCGACGACCTCCCGCCCTTCTTCCTGTACCTGTGCGAGAGCGGATACTTCGGCGACCTTCTGTACTGGCGGGCCGGCGACCGTGTGCTCGCCGCGAGCGTCGGCCACGAGGACAAGGAGGAGCCGGTCGCGCTGTTCGCGGGGGTGACCGGTTCCAGGGAGGGATTCCCCGCGTAGGAGCGAGCGGCCCCCGGGTGAGCGCACGGGCTGCAATCGGCTGACCCCCTGTTCGGAAGCCGGTCCGGGTGGGCCTGCCACGCGCTGACGCACTCGTGTCCCGGCCGCGCTTCCACAACGCTGGCCGCCGACACACTGCGCACGGTAGCCGGCCATCGACTCAGCGGACCGTCACCCATGTCACGAGCGGGGACAACCGGCGCCGGCGTCGTGCGCCTGACTCCGCGCCACGACCACTTCCACCCGAGCCCCCTTCCGCACCCCCCACTCACCCATCGCCCCGGCCTCCGCCTCCACCACATGCCGGGCCCGCAGCCGAGGCATCCCCAGCCGCCCGGGCCGCATGGTGCGGACGGCGACGACGCGAAGGTCCCGATCGAGATAGGCGACATCGATCGCCATGCGCATCCGAAAGGTGTGCACGCTGTTGCCGGGGGAGAGGAGGATCGCCCCATCGATGGAGTCCCGCCCCAACAGCCCCGTCGTACGTGCCCGATAGGAGGCGGCGATCTCCAACGGCACCCGGACGGAAGCCTCCCCACCACCCCCGAACACGACCAGCTCCCCATGCCCGTCCCGCCAACGCCGCCTCATCCGGGCCCCCTCCGACCGTGCCGCCTGCCAACGGCTCTCCGCCCGAAGGTATCCACAGACAGCAGCCCCCACATGGGCCCACGCACCCAAGCCCTTTGCTGATTCCTGACTGAAACGCCGTACAGGACACCGCTGTTGGTGTTCGTCGTCGGCGCGTTATGCAACCGTTACGGCTCGAACCGGACGACGAAACGCCGATTCCTCCCCATACACCCCGCCGGTTGGCAAGCTTCACGCTGGTGCGGCCGCACCCCGCTGTATAGCTTTGGTTCGCTCAAGAGAAGCCTCGCCTCTGACCGGGAGCCGACCGTGAACCGCCGTCCCACCCTCCTCGCAGCGCTCACGCTGACCGCCGCTGCGGCCCTGACGCTGTCCGCGTGCGGAAGCGACGACAGCTCCGCGGCCAAGGACAACGACAAGATCGCGGGAGCCGACACCGGAAGCAAGGCATCTGCATCCCCGACCGTCTCCGACCCGGCGTCGGCCGGTCGGCCGAAGATCGACCTGCCGTCCGACCTCTCGTACACCTTCGACTGGCCCAAGACCGGAGACAAGGACAAGGACGCGATCCTGGCTGACGGCGAGCAGTCGATCAAGGCGGTCGACCTCGCGATCGTCAACCAGAACGCGCTCGACAAGGCGTACCTCTACTACTACGAGGGCGAGGCCGCCGCGAGCACGGAGAAGTTCGTCCAGAACTACGTCGACCACAAGGCAGCCATCACCGGCGCATACCGCTTCTACGCTCCGCAGGTGGCAGTCGGTAAGGGTGGTACGGCGTCGCTCAGCTACTGCGAGGACCAGGGCAAGGCGTATGTGAAGGACCTCAAGACCAACAAAGCCAAGAAGACCGAGGTCACCGCCAAGAGCTACGTCATCTACCACACGTCGCTCAAGAAGAACGACAAGGGCGCCTGGGTGATCCAGAAGATGGTCTCGCAGAGTGGGAGCCCCAAGTGCCAGCCATGAAAAGTCCGTTGAAGACCTTCTCTTCTCTGGTCATAGCCGGCACGTGTTGGTCGCTCGTGGCCCTTCCCGGAGTGGCGACCGCTGACGACACCCTGGGTGGTGACACCCAGGGCGCCAATCAGGAGGCCAACGCAGGCAAAGACGGCACCGTCTCCGTCACCGTGGGCGGCGTCGTCTTCGACCGCTCGAAGAACGGCAGTGGCAAATCCGCCGGCGCGCTCACGTCGTCCACGTCCTGGACCCCGCCGCCCTGCTGGTACGCCCCGAAGTACACCCCGGAACAGCTCCAGAAGACCATGGAGCCGGTCTGGGAGGCCGGTTCGACCGGCTACGAGTGGGACGCCAAGCAGCGCGACCGGTACGTCAAGGGGCACCCGTACAAGGACTTCAACAAGGACAAGACGGGCAAGGGCTACTTCTGGGACTCGTTCGTCGACGAGGACTTCCCCCCGGGCTGGGACGCCTGCACGGAGGAGCCCTTCTGGGTGGACCAGGGCGACCCTCCTCCGGCGAACATCAAGAACGCCGTCACTCCCGAGATCCTGGCCGAACTCGCCTACGCGGAAATTCGAGTCCCCGGCACCGAAGTCACCCTGGCCCCCGCCACCCAGACCAAGGTCAACCTGCCGACCTGGGCCTGGCTGGACGCCGCCGACTTCAAGCCGGTCTCCGTCACCGCGTCCGTACCGGTCATCGGCATTACGGCGACCGCGACGGCGAGACCGACCTCGCTCAGAATCGAACCGGGCACCAAGGACGCCGAGACCTACCCGGCCTCCGGAGTCTGCCAAATCAGCAACGGCCGCATCGGTGAGCCCTACGCGAAGGGCAAGGCGGACCGGACGCCACCCTGCGGAGTGAGATACCTGCGCTCCTCGGGCAACGGCACGTACCCGCTCCAGGCCACCGTCACCTGGGAGATCGACTGGACCGGCAGCGGCGGCGCGGGCGGCGACCTCCCCGACGGCACGTTCGGCGCCACGCAGGACGTGGTCGTACAGGAGATCCAGGCCGTCAACCGCTGAGCCGAACCACCGCTCCGACTGGCAGGCGGCAACCGTACGGTGGCCGCCTGCGTGTCGACCTGATGCCGGTCCACCCGGCTGTCTGAGACAGCCGGTCC
>NZ_JBEXSH010000735.1:4077-4655 GCF_040613555.1 Streptomyces sp. NPDC006265 | reverse complement strand
CTGTCGCCGTCGACCCGGGGGGGGGGGGGGGGGGGGCGGCCGCTCCCCCCCCGACCGTCCTGGGAACGGAGGGAAGGCGCCAGTGAGGGCCGAGTACGTCAAGGACGTGATGACAGCGGGTGTGGTCGCCGTGCGCCCGGACGCCTCGCTCGTCGAGGCCGCGCTGTTGATGCGCACGCAGAACATCGGCGATGTGGTGGTGGCCGAAGGGCAGGACGTGATCGGCGTGCTCACCGACCGTGACATCACCGTACGGGCCGTCGCCGACGGCGCCGAACCGATGACGGTCAGCGCGCGGACGGTGTGTACCCGCAACCCCGTGACGGTGACGCCGGACGACCGGGTGGCTACCGCGGTGACGCTGATGCGCGAGCACGCGGTGCGCCGGCTGCCGGTGGTGGAGAACGGACTGCCGGTCGGCATCGTGAGTCTCGGTGACGTGGCCGAGGTCGAGGACCCCGCGTCCGCGCTCGCCGACATCGGCCGGGCCGAGCCCGACGCCCGTGGTGATGCATGAGCACGGACCAGGCCGCGCAGATCAGCGCCACCGGCGTCACCGTCGACGTCGGTGACGCCAC
>NZ_JBEXSH010000735.1:0-4067 GCF_040613555.1 Streptomyces sp. NPDC006265 | reverse complement strand
CCCGCCCCCCGGCCGCCCCTCACCGCCCCCCGGGCTTCCCCGACTCGGTCTTACCCCCCACGACCCGGTATCTGCTCTACGGGCTGCTGCCCAGCTGGTTCGTGCCCGGCGTGGCGGACTGGGTGATGCACCGGCGGACCCGCATCGAGGACACCGCGGGGACCAAGGAGTCCCTCATCCATTCGCTGATGATGGCCGAGGTCGGCATCCCGATCGCGCTGACGCTGCGCTACGAGGTCAATCCGCTGCTGCTGAGCGTGCAGCTGGGCGGGGCAGCGGTGCACGAGGCGACGGCGCTGTGGGACGTGCGTACGGCCGTCGGGAGCGAGCGCGAGGTCAAGCCGGTCGAGCAGCACATCCACAGCTTTCTGGAGTCGCTGCCGTTCGGGGCGCTGGCCGCCCTGATGTGCCTGCACGCCGACCAGGTCACGTCACTGCTGCGCGGCGGCAGGGGCGACCCCGACGCGTGGCTCCTGGTGCCGCGCCGGCGGCCCCTGTCGCCCGGCTACCTGGCGGGCATCGCCGCCGCGATCGGCACGTGTGTGCTGCTGCCGTACGGCGAGGAGCTGCTGCGGTGCGTGCGCGCGGGCCACAAGAAGGACAAGCGCAACAGGAAAGGACGTTGAACATCATGCGTATCGCGTTTCTGGTCGCGCCCGAGGGCGTCGAGCAGGTCGAGCTGACCGAGCCGTGGCAGGCAGCGAAGGACGCGGGTCACGAGCCCGTCCTGATGTCGACGCAGCAGGGCGAGATCCAGGCCTTCAACCACCTCGACAAGGCGGACACGTTCCCCGTGGACGAGGTCGTGGGCGACACCTCGCCGGACTCGTTCGGCGCTCTCGTGCTGCCGGGCGGCGTCGCCAACCCGGACTTCCTGCGGATGGACGACAAGGCCGTCGCGTTCGTCCGGGACTTCTTCGAGCACGGCCGGCCCGTGGCGGCGATCTGCCACGCGCCGTGGACGCTGGTCGAGGCGGACGTCGTACGCGGCCGGGAGTTGACGTCCTGGCCGAGCCTGCAGACGGACATCCGCAACGCGGGCGGCACCTGGGTCGACAAGCAGGTCAAGGTCTGTGACCACGGGGCGAACAAACTGGTCACCAGCCGCAAGCCGGACGATCTGAAGGCGTTCTGCGAGACGTTCCTCGACGTGTTCGCGCACGAGGCCGCCTGAAGGATCCTCGCGCAGGAGGCCGCCTGAAGGCACCCCCCGCCGACCGCGAGCGGCGTCGGCGCGGGGCGTGCCGGTCGGGTTCCGGTCGCGTCCTTGGAGGGGCTCAGGTGCCGGGGGCCGTGGGAGTCGCCGACTCCCCGCTCCCCCGCTCCCGGGCCCCTTCGCGGGTGCGGCCCGCGGCCACCGGGCGGCGCGGATTGCGGCGCAGGTACTCGCCCTCGAGCTGCGCCATGCGCTCGTTGTGGGCGCGCAGCGCGTCGTTCGAGCCGTAGAGCAGCGTGTCGTGGCGCGTGCGGTGGATGGTCTCCAGCTCTTTCATGAGCTGCTGGTCGTCCAGCCGGTCAGGGTCCACTCCGGTCATCGTGTCGCCCCGCTCCTCGTGTTCGTCCATGCGGTCCGGGTACCCGCCCCCGGAGCACCTGAGCACTACCCCCGAGCGGCATCCGGGAGGAACCATGGATCTCGCCTTTCTGCACCCACTGTACGAACACTCCGGGCCTTGGGCCTCCGTGTACGTCGACACCTCACGGCACACGGAGGGCACTCCCCACGAGCGGGAGCTGACGGCCCAGGCGATGGCCAGGGAGCTGGCCGCGCAGGGAGCGGACGAGGCGACCTGCCGGGCCGTGCAGAGCGCGATCGAGGAGCTGCGGCACTCCTCCGAACCGCACGGCCGGGCCCTGTTCGCACGCGCCGGCGAGGTCGTTCTCGACCCGCCGCTGGTCCGTCCCCCGCGGGGCGGTGACTGGGCCGGATGGGCGTCGCTGCCGCGGGTCGCGCCGCTGCTGGAGCTGGCCGGGGAGGACCCGGTGTGCGTGGTGGCGTACGTCGACCGCAAGGGCGCCGACTTCGAGCTGCGCAGCGCGCTGGGCCGGGAGGACGCCGGAAGCGTGACCGGCCGGCAGTGGCCCGTGCACCGGACGAGCTCCGCGGACTGGTCCGAGCGCCAGGGACTCCCGGTAGCCCTCCAGCGCGGCCGGGACGCCGCGCAGCCGCTCGGCGATCGCCGCCCAGTCCTCCTCCGTCTGCGCCGGCGTCACGGTGAACACCTGGCGCACCGCATGCGCGATGGAGCTCAGGTTGCTGACGGAACGCAGGCTCTCGTCGGCCTCGTGCACCGCGAGTTCGGCACCCAGCCGCTCGCGCAGCAGTCGCGCGCACCGGCGCTCGATGTCACTGTCCGCGCCGGGCAGCCGCTCGGCCTCGTCCAGCCGGGCCAGCGTCCGCCGCGCCAGCTCCGCGAGCGCCTCCTGCCCCGCGGGCGAGGTGTCGGGCAGCCTGCTCGAACTCTCCTTGTCGCCGAGGAACGTGCCGGTGATCGGGTCGAGGGTGACGAGCTCGTCGACGTACGCGTCGGCGACCTCTCGGGGCAGCGGGCTCTTGATCTCAGGCATGCGGCCATCCTCGTACGACGGACGGCGCACGTCACGCCGATTGAGCCGAGGGCGAAGGCGGCAGCAGCGGCCCGCACTCCCACTGCTGGAAGATCAGCCGTGTCTCCACCCGCGCCACCTCCCGCTGCGACGTGAATTCGTCCAGCACCAGCCGCTGCAGGTCGGCCATGTCGGCGACCGCGACATGAACCAGATAGTCGTCGGGACCGGTCAGATGGAACACCGTCCGCGACTCCGGCAGGACCCGGATCCGCTCCACGAACGGCCCCACCAGCTCCCGGCGGTGCGGTCTGACCTGCACCAGCAAGAGAGCTTCCAGCCCCCGCCCCAGCTTGGCCGGATCCAGCTCCAGCCGGTGCCCGAGAATCACGCCCGACCGGCGCAGCCGCGTCACCCGGTCCAGACACGTCGACGGTGCCACCCCGACCTGTGCGGCGAGATCCCGGTACGTCGCCCGGGCGTCGTTCTGCAACAGCCGCAACAGATGGAGATCCACCGGATCGAGTACGACAGATTCAGCCATCGGCCGAACGTAGCACGGGACACGCACCCGGCAGCCCGGTCGATGTTCACCCTTGCCCACCATGGACATGGACACAACGAGCACGCGCGCCCACGACGCCCTACGCACCGCACCGCGAGCCCTCGCCACCGAGGCCGTGCACGCCGGGCGGGACGACCTCGCCCGGCAGGGGCTGCACACCCCGCCCATCGACCTGTCCACCACCTACCCCTCGTACGACAGCCGCGGCGAGGCGGCCCGGATCGACGCGTTCGCCACCACCGGCGCGGAGCCGGACGGCCCGCCCGTGTACGGACGGCTGGGCAACCCGACCGTCGCCCGCTTCGAGACGGCCCTGGCCCGCCTGGAGGGCACCGAGGCGGCGGTGGCCTTCGCCAGCGGCATGGCCGCACTCAGTGCCGTCCTGCTCGTCCGCGGCTCCATGGGCCTGCGGCACGTTGTCGCCGTACGCCCCCTGTACGGCTGCAGCGACCACCTGCTCACCGCCGGGCTGCTGGGCTCCGAGGTGACCTGGACCGACCCGGCCGGCGTCGCCGACGCCCTGCGCCCGGACACCGGCCTCGTCCTGGTCGAGTCCCCGGCCAACCCCACGCTCGCCGAGGTCGACCTGCGGGCTGTCGCACACGCCTGCGGCTCGGTGCCGCTGCTCGTGGACAACACCTTCGCCACGCCGGTCCTCCAACGCCCCGCCGAGCAGGGGGCCCGGCTGATCCTGCACAGCGCCACCAAGTACCTCGGCGGCCACGGCGACGTCCTCGCGGGCGTGGTCGCCTGTGACGAGGAGTTGGCGGGCCGGCTGCGGCAGGTGCGCTTCGCCACGGGCGGTGTCCTGCACCCGCTGGCCGGCTACCTGCTGCTGCGGGGTCTGTCCACCCTCCCCGTCCGGGTCCGGGCCGCGACGAGCCGGGCCGCGTCGGCGAGGGACAGCACGCCCGCGACATGGGCCGCGGCGAGCTCGCCGATGGAGTGCCCGGTG
>NZ_JBEXSH010000734.1:0-4657 GCF_040613555.1 Streptomyces sp. NPDC006265 | reverse complement strand
CCACCCCCCACATCTACACCCAACACACAACACACTTACCCAACACGACGCTCTACCGATCTGTGGACATCGCACCAGTCTTCCCCCGCACATCCCGCCGGGCCAGGTCTTTTCGACCTGGCCCGTCGGTTCACCCGGAGGGTGTCAGCCCATGTGCGGGTACGTGTAGTCCGTCGGCGGGACCAGCGTCTCCTTGATGGCGCGGGTCAGGGTCCAGCGCATCAGGTTCTGCGGTGCGCCGGCCTTGTCGTTGGTGCCGGAGGCACGGCCGCCGCCGAAGGGCTGCTGGCCGACGACGGCGCCGGTCGACTTGTCGTTGATGTAGAAGTTGCCGGCCGCATAGCGGAGCTTGTCGGCCGTGTAGGCCGCTGCCGCGCGGTCGTTCGCGATGACCGCACCGGTCAGGGCGTAGTCGGAGACGGACTCCATCTGGGTCAGCATCTCGTCGTACTTGTCGTCCTCATAGACGTGCACGGCGATGATCGGGCCGAAGTACTCGGTGCGGAAGACCTCGTTCTCCGGGTCGGTGCACTCGATGACGGTCGGGCGGACGAAGTAGCCCACGGAGTCGTCGTAGGTGCCGCCCGCGACGATCGTGCAGGAGGCGTCCTCCTTGGCGCGGTCGATGGCGGCCTTGTTCTTGGCGAAGGCACGCTCGTCGATGACGGCGCCGATGAAGTTCGACAGGTCGGTGACGTCACCCATCTTGATGCCGTCGACCTCGGCGGCCAGCTCCTCCTTGAAACCGGAGTTCCAGATCGAGGCGGGGATGTACGCCCGGGAGGTGGCGCTGCACTTCTGGCCCTGGAACTCGAAGGCACCGCGGGTGAACGCCGTCTTCAGGATCGCCGGGTCGGCCGACGGGTGGGCGACGAGGAAGTCCTTGCCACCGGTCTCGCCGACGAGGCGCGGGTACGTGCGGTACTTCTCGATGTTGTTGCCGACCGTCTTCCACAGGTACTGGAAGGTGGGGGTCGAGCCGGTGAAGTGGATGCCCGCGAGGTCGCGGTGCTCCAGGGCGACCTTGGAGACCTCGATGCCGTCACCGGTGACGAGGTTGATGACGCCCTTGGGCAGACCGGCCTCCTCCAGCAGCTGCATCAGCAGCACGGCGGCGTGGGTCTGCGTCGGGGAGGGCTTCCAGACGACGACGTTGCCCATCAGGGCGGGGGCCGTCGGCAGGTTGCCCGCGATCGCGGTGAAGTTGAAGGGCGTGACCGCGTAGACGAAGCCCTCCAGCGGGCGGTGGTCCAGACGGTTCCACACGCCCGGGGAGTTCGCCGGCGGCTGCTCGGCGAGGAGGTTGCGGGCGTAGGAGACGTTGAACCGCCAGAAGTCGATCAGCTCGCAGGGCGTGTCGATCTCGGCCTGCTGGGCGGTCTTGGACTGGCCGAGCATGGTGGAGGCGGCGAGCGTCTCGCGCCAGGGGCCGGACAGCAGCTCGGCGGCGCGCAGGATGATCGCCGCGCGGTCGTCGAAGGACATCGCACGCCAGGCGGGGGCGGCGGCCAGGGCGGCGTCGATGGCGTCCTGGGCGTCCGCCTGCGTGGCGTTGCGGTACGTGCCGAGCACGGCCTGGTGGTTGTGCGGCTGGACGACCTGGAAGGCCTCGCCGCCGCCCATCCGCTTCTCGCCGCCGATGGTGCAGGGCAGGTCGACGGGGTTGTCGGCCAGCTCCTTCAGCCGGGCCTCCAGCCGGGCGCGCTCGGGCGAGCCGGGGGCGTAGCCGTGCACCGGCTCGTTGACGGGGGTGGGGACCTGGGTCACAGCGTCCATGTTTTCCCTAACTCCTTACTGAGCGGTGATTCGGTCTCGGCCCTTGACGGGCTCTCGGCCCCTCGCAGGGCTCTCGCCCCACGAAGGGCTGTCAGCCCTTGGTGAGCATGCTCCGGGCGAAGAAGCGCAGGTTGGCCGGCTTCTCCGCGAGTCGGCGCATGAAGTAGCCGTACCAGTCGGTGCCGTACGCGGTGTACACGCGCATCCGGTGGCCCTCGGCGGCCAGCCGCAGGTGCTCGTCGGTGCGGATGCCGTACAGCATCTGGAACTCGTATTCGTCGAGCTTGCGCCCGGCCTGATGGGCGAGCTCCTGTCCGATCGCGATCAGGCGCGGGTCGTGGGACCCGATCATCGGGTACCCCTCCCCCTCCATCAACGTCCGCAGAATGCGGACGTATGCCCGATCGATTTCGTGTTTGTCCTGGTACGCGACCGAGGCGGGCTCCTTGTACGCACCCTTGACCAGGCGGACCCGGCTGCCGCTCGCGGCGAGCCGGCGGGCGTCGGCCTCGGTGCGGAACAGGTAGGCCTGGATGACACAGCCGGTCTGCGGGAAGTCCTTCCGCAGCTCCTCGTGGATGGCGAACATCGAGTCCAGGGTGGTGTGGTCCTCGGCGTCGAGCGTGACCGTGGTGCCGATCTCGGCGGCGGCCTCGACGACCGGGCGGACGTTGCTCAGGGCCAGCTCGTGGCCGCCCTCCAGCGCCTGCCCGAACATCGACAGCTTCACCGACATCTCGGCGCGGGTGCCAAGCTCCAGCGGCTTGAGGCGGTCGACGAGCTCCAGGTAGGCGTCCCGGGCGGCGGCGGCCTGCGCGGGGTTGGTGATGTCCTCGCCGACGACGTCCATCGTCAGTTCGAGGCCGTGATCGGCGAGGACCCGGACGACGGGGACGATGTCGTCGACGTCCTCGCCCGGGATGAAGCGGTCGACGACCTGCTTGGTCACCGGTGCCGCCGAGACCAGGCGTCGCATCCGGTCGCTGCGGGACGCGGCGAGAATCACGGGACCCAGCACGGGGCACCTCCAGAGCACAAGCAACGTGAAGGCCGGACCCCTTGCGGATGGCGCGTCGGGTACGGCACGGAGAACCACCGTGAAACCTAAGGATCCCTCCGATCGTCGGCCATCGACAGCTGTCACGCATCCGTGCCGCAGATCTCAGACAGATGTATGAAGGGATCCGGGAAGTGCGCGACAATGCCCGGGTGACGTCGGAACACAGAGGCGACTACGAGGAGCTGGTCGACGAGATCTCGGAGCTGCTCGGCGCGCCCGCTACGCTGGAGAACCGGGACTTCGAGCTGATCGCCTTCGGTGCCTACGACAGTGAGGGCGACCTCGATCCGTCGGCCCTGGACCCGGTGCGCACCCGCTCGATCCTCACCCGCCGCTCGACGGCGGCGGTCCGGGCGTGGTTCGAGGGCTTCGGCATCACCCGGGCGACGGGCCCGGTCCGCATCCCCCCGACACCGGAGGCCGGGGTCTACCGCGGCCGGATCTGTCTCCCCGTCCGCCACCGGGGCGTGGTGCACGGCTACATCTGGCTCCTGGACGACGATCCCGGCCCGAGCGAACGCCAGCTCGCCGCCGCCATGGGGGTCACGGCCCGCATCGGCGCCCTGCTCGCGGACGAGGCCCAGCACGGCGCCGACCTCAGCCGCGAACTGAGAGCGGTCCTCACGGCCGAGCGCGGCTGGCAGAGCGACATGGCCGTCGCCGAGCTCCGCACGGCCCTCGGCCCTCGCGCCGACGGCCTCCACGCCCTGATGTGCGTCGCCCCCTGGCCCTCGGCCGACCCGGACGACGCCCCGTCGGTCCGCGCGGTCCCCGGCGCGACGGCCCTGTGCACGCTGCCGTGGGGCGCGACGGCCCAGTGCCTGGCGCTCCTGATCCGCCTGCGCTCCCCGGACGTCCTCACACCCGCGACGACGGCGGCGGGGCGGCTGCTGGAGCGGGCGCGAGGGGGACGCGGCCCGGGGGACGCGGCTTCGCGAGGAGCGGGCGGCAGCGGCCCGGCGAGCGCCGCTTCCCGGGGAGCGGACGGCAGCGGTCCGGGCGGAAGCGCCACCGGCGGCACGGACGGACCTTCCGCGGGCACGGCGAGTGCAGCGGGCACGGCAAGCAGAACAGGCACAGCCGGCCCCGCGGCCGGTGTCGCCACCCCCCGCTCCGGCCTGGCCGACCTGGCGACCGCCTGGTCAGAGGCCTCGGCGGCCGCCCGGGCGGCACTGGCCGAGGCGCGGTTCGGGCCGGTCGCACAGTGGGCGTCGATCGGGCCGTTCCGGCTGCTCACGGCCCTGCCCCCGGAGGTCGCCCACGACCCCGTCGCCCGCACGCTGCTCGCCCCGGTCCACCACGAACTCGCCCGGACCGCCGAGGTCTACCTCGACTGCGCCGGGCAGGCCGCCCGGGCCGCCGCCGAGCTGGGCATCCACCGCCAGACCCTGTACTACCGCCTCTCCCGCATCGAGAAGCTCACCGGACTCGACCTGGACGACGGCGAGGACCGGCTGCTGCTGCACATGGCACTGAAGGCACACCGACTGTGAGGACCGGCCCGTCCATGCCCCTGCTGCTGCTCGACCTGGACAACACCCTGATCGACCGGGACGCCGCCTACCGCGCCACGCTGTTGGACTTCCTGGCCGAGCACGGGCTGCCCGAGGGCGACATCGAATGGCTCATGAGCGTCGACGCCAGTGGGTACACACCCCGCCCGGAGGTCGCCCGGGCCATGCACGGGCGGTACGGCGACCGCGTCCCCGGGGACGCCGTCAACGATAAGCTCGACCGGGGTGCGGGCGACCGCGTCGTCCTGTCGGGGCCCCTCCGCGGCGCACTCGCCCGGGGGCGCACCCCCGGCTGGACCCAGGTGAT
>NZ_JBEXSH010000733.1:0-4670 GCF_040613555.1 Streptomyces sp. NPDC006265 | reverse complement strand
GGTCATCGTGCGCAACGCCGTGTGGCGCCTGCCGAAGACCGCGGTGCTGACCCTGCTCACCCGCGCGCCGGGCAAGGCCACCACCGCGTAGATCCATGGGCTGCCGATCGGCAGCCCCACTTGCTCCAGCACCGCAACTCCCCGTGGCTCCCCCGTGGGCCAGACCGTGCCGCGGTGGCGCGGGGGAGCGGCAGGAGTGGCCATGACAGCCATAGAGCGTACGCCCTGGGGTGTGACGGGCGGTTCACGGGGGGCTCATACGTTCGGTGCGGACTGTTCACCTCGTCGAGGATCATCCGGCTTTGTCGGTATATGCGCGAGTATCGAACTCGAAGCCCTGATTGCGGGCCCGTACAGACGGAACGGCGCCTCCCTTCGAGGGGAAGGCGCCGCCGTGTGTCCGACGGGTCGGGCGGCTCAGGCGGCCACCGGTGTCTGGTCCGCGGAGCGCTGACCCTGGGTCGAGGTGCGCTTGGACAGCAGCCGGTCCAGGCCGAACGCGCCGGAGCCCGTGAAGATCAGCAGGAACATGGCCCAGCAGTACATCGCCGCGCCCTCGCCGCTGTTCTCGATCGGCCACAGGCCCTGCGGCTGGTGGACCTTGAAGTACGCGTACGCCATCGCTCCGGAGGAGATGAGCGCCGCTATGCGGGTGCCGAGGCCCAGGAGCACCAGGACGCCGCCGACGAGTTCGATGACGGCCGCGTACCAGTTCGGCCAGGCGCCGGTCGCGGCGGTGCCGCCCTTTCCGTCCACGCCGCCGAGGACGCCGAAGAGGGCGACGGTGCCGTGGCAGGCGAACAGCAGGCCGACGACGATCCGGAACAGGCCGAGCGCGTACGGCTGGGCGCCGTTGAGGCGAGCGGTCATGTGGGGGGTCACTCCTTCGGTTGGCCGGCCCTGGGGAGGCCGGTCGGGGACGGATACCGCGGAGTAGCCCACGTTAGGTGTGCCTAATTGATGCTTGCAAGTTCAACATTTGGCCACTGCTTTTCCTCCCGCCGGGGCTCGGTCTCGGGCCCAGTCGCACGTAGAACGGCTCTCGCCACCGCATCCGCGTCCGAAAGCGTGACCGAATCCACCCCTGGGCGGGCTCCCGCGGCGGTCACCCAGTGGACGCCTTCTGTCGGCACGCCGAACGCGAACCGCCTTGTGTGTGCAACTCCTTGACGATCCATCAGCCGATAGGGGCGCGCTGTGACATCCAACCCCCCTGTCTCATAACCGTCCACGACGTGCGGTCGGCACTGCCCGCTCCGCAGCAGACCGGCCAGGAGGTCGTCGGCGGTGTACCGAAGGTCGGGCTCCGGCAGGCGGGCCTCTACGAGGGTTTTCACACGGACCGCCGTTCCCGGCACGTCGGGGGAGTGCGCCGTCCAGCCCCCGTCCTCCTCCGACACCCGCAGCCGCGGCCCGAGCACCCGCACCACCCCCGCCTCCACCAGGGCCGCGAGTTCCTCGATGCGCCGGCGCGGCGGGCCGATCGAGAGAAACGCGTTGAGCGGGGTGTACCAGCGGTCCAGGTGATCGCGGCGGGACGCGCCGGAGAGGCCGCCGTGGTCGACGATCAGCCGGAGTTCGTTGCGCAGGTCGCGCAGCACGTCCAGGGCCGCCTTCAACGGGCCGTGTACATTGCCCAGGGCGGCCTGGGCGGCGTCCTGACGCAGATACGACAGCAGCCAGTCGCGCCACTCGCCGGAATGCGCGAAGTCCCGTCCCGCGTACGGGCGGGAGATCCGCTCCCAGCACCAGCGCTCGCCGTCCGGCACCCCGAACTCCTCCAGCAGCGGCGCCTCCAGGGGGTCGCCGTGCGGGACGGCGAGGAAGCGGTCGGTGAACTCGCGCACCCGTCCCGCACCGGACGCGGCCCGCCGGATCAGCGCGCCGTAGTAGACCGTCTCCACCTCCTTCGCCACCAACGGCCATATCTCCGTGAGGAAATCGGGCGCCTCCCCGGAGTCCGCGCGCTTGCGGAACCCGGCGATCACCTCCGGGGTGAGGGCGAGCGGGACGTGCCGGCCGTAGGGCCCCTTCGCGTTGTCGCCGCGTGCCTGGTGCGGGACGCCGCGCCGCGAACCGGCGAAGAGCCGCGGCTCACGACCGGAGGGGAGGTAGCGCAGGCCCCCGTCGTCCCGGACGAAACGGCCGCCCCGGCCGGTCGTCAGCAGGGCCGTGTGGTCGAAGAAGTTGAGGCCGAGGCCACGCAGCAGGACGGGTTCGCCCGGGGGTACGGACGACAGGTCGACGTCGGCCGGGTTCGCGGGCGGGACGTGCCGCAGGCCGTGCCGCGCGGCGTGGGCCGCCGGCCGCAGCAGGTCCGGGCCGGCGGTCCTCGGCAGGTGCCCCTGGGCCAGCACCACCGCGGACAGGCCGGCCAGGGTGCGGCCGTCGTCGAGGGTGAGGGCCTGTCGGCCGCCGTGAGTGTCCTCGAGCCGTACCGCGCGTGCCCGGTGCGTCTCGACCCGTACGGCCGGCGGCGCCTGCCGTAGGACCTCGGCGAACACCCACTCCAGATAGCGGCCGTAGTCGGCCCTGGTCGGATACTCGTCCGCGCCCAGCCTGCCGCCCGCCCACTCGTGCAGGCTCGGACCCGGGCGGATCGGGCCCGAGCAGTCCACGCTGGCGTCGGTGAACAGGGTCACCTGGCAGGCCACGGTGTTCATCAGCAGCTCGGGAGACTGGGTGGTGCGCCAGACGCGGCCGGGGCCGGGCGGGTCCGGGTCGATCACATGGACCGTCAGCCGGGCACCGGGTGGCAGGAATTCCGGGGCGGAGGCGCACAGGCGTTCCAGGACGCTGGTGCCGCGCGGTCCGGCGCCGACCAGGGCGACGGAGACGTGCGCGGGTCTCGCGGCTGGTCCGGGACCCTCGGAGGGTACGGATTCCTTGGTTTCCTCGGGCGACGCAGACAACGGTGGGACTCCCGGGCGTGTGGGGCGCGTGTCGGCGGTCCGCCGGACTGGAAGCGGACGGTCCGCCTCATCATGCCGTCGCCGGGAGCGGTAACCGATGCTCGTGGGGAAGGATTGACGGTCGCTGTGGGATGCATCACCAGCGCTACGGGGTATCACCGGACGCAGCGCAACAAACGGGCGGAACAGGGGGGTTAGGGGGCGAGCTCGGCGTCCAGCAGTGTCGTCAGGCGGGGGCCCGTCCCCTCGCGGGCCTTGGCGTGCTCCAGTCGCAGCCGGGCCGAGCGGCCGCGCAGGGTCAGGGTCATGAGCTGGTTGCCGAACCAGGGGCCGCCCGTCTTGCGCCAGCCGACCGGCGGGCGCGGGAGGCGGCCGTGCCGGGCGAGGCCGCGGCCGATGCCCCGCGCCATCGCGCTCCAGCCGATGCGGAAGGCCAGCCGCATCGACAGCGGCACCGAGTTGTGGACGGGGGAGCAGACCAGCTGCACCACCCGGGCGTCCGGGCCCGGTCCGGGCCACGAGGGCTCGGCGACGTAGGCGTGGTGCACGTCCCCGGACAGCACGCACACCGTCGCCGGCGCGTCCCGCCCCGAGCCCGCCTCGGCGATCAGCTCCGCCAGCCCCGCGAAGGACTCGGGGAACGCCGACCAGTGCTCCAGATCGGCCGCGCGCCGCACCTTCTCCCCGAACCGCGCCCAGCGCTCGCCCCGTTCGCCGCCGCACAGGGCCGCGTTCCAGCCCTCGGCGTCGTGCACCAGGTGGGGCAGCAGCCAGGGCAGCGAGGTGCCGATCAGGAGGTGGTCGTGGGTCTCGGGTCCGTCCAGCACCTGCTCGCGCAGCCAGGCGCCCTCGCCCGGGTCGAGCATCGCGCGCTCGCCCTCGGCGAGGACCCGGGCGGCCCGGCTGTCCACCATCACCAGACGCACCCGCCCGAAGTCGCGCCGGTAGCTCCAGCGGGCCGTGGTCGCGTCGGCGTCGGCCCGGGCGGCGAAGGCGCGCAGCACGTCGGTGCCGTCGGGGGACTCGCGGACCGCCTCGTAAACCGGGTCGGCCGCGAGCTCTTCGAGGGACAGGTTGCCCAGGTGCTGGTGGACCCAGTACGACATCAGGCCGCTGAGCAGCCGCTCCTGCCACCAGCCGGTGGAGCGCATGTCGGCGAGCCAGGCGGCGGAGGTGTTCCAGTCGTCGATGACGTCGTGATCGTCGAAGATCATGAAGCTGGGCACGGTGGACAGCAGCCAGCGGATGCGCGGGTCGAGCCACGACTCGTAGTAGAGGTGCGTGTACTCCTCATAGTCGGCGACCCCGCTGCCCGGTGCTTCCTTCAGGTCGCGGCGGCCCGCCAGCCAGCGCTGCGTGTCGTCGGAGGTCTCGTCGGCGTACACCTGGTCGCCGAGCAGCAGCAGGACGTGCGGCCGCTCGCCCTCGGGGTCGGCCGCGAGGCGGGTGGCGAGGGCGTCCAGGGCGTCCGGTCCGACGGGGTCGTCGCCGCCCGCCGGCGGGGAGGCCCAGCGGCAGGAGCCGAAGGCGACGTTGAGGTCGCCCTCGGGGCCCGGCGCGTGAATCGCCGAGGGTGGGAAGGGGGAGCCGGGCGGCGGCCACACCGGGGCCCCGTCGAGGAACACCTCGTACGTCGTGGTGGTACCGGCCGTCAGGCCCGTCACCGGGACCAGCGCGTAGTGGTGGCCCGCGATCTGGAAACTGCGGGCCGTGCCGCCCGCGCCGGCGGCGCAGCGCACCACGGGGGTGGGCGCACGG
>NZ_JBEXSH010000732.1:0-4672 GCF_040613555.1 Streptomyces sp. NPDC006265 | reverse complement strand
CCTTGATCATCGGATCCGCCGATCATTGAACACTCCCCGCCGCTCGGAGCTGGGGAGGGATCTGACCCCGGTCACGTACGTCGCCCCCGCCAGGTGGGCGACCGTCGACGCCACCTCCTCCGCCGTCCCGAACCGGCCCAGCGCCGTCATCGCCGCCTGCCCGGCCGCGTACGGCCCGTCCGCCGGGTTCATGCCCGTGTCGATCGGGCCGGGAAGGACCAGGTTCGCGGTGATCCCGCGCCCGCCCAGCTCCCGGGCCAGTGCCTTGGTCAGACCGGCCAGAGCCGCCTTGCTCGTCGCGTAGAGGGTTCCGCCGGGCCCCGGCACCCGCTGGGCCATACAACTGCCGATCGTGATGATCCGTCCGCCCTCGGGCAGCCATGCGGCGGCCGCCTGGGAGGTCAGGAAGACACCCCGCACGTTGATGTCGAGGACCCGGTCCACGTCCGCGAGCGACAGGGTGTCCAGTGGACCGAGCACCCCCACGCCGGCGTTGTTGACCAGGATGTCGAGCCTGCCCAGTGCCTCCGCCGCCGCGTCCGCCACCTCGGCCGCCTCCGTGGCGTCGCCCGTGTCCGCGCGCAGCGCCACCGCCCGGCGCCCCAGTGCCTCCACGGCCCGTACGACGTCCTCCGCCGCCTCCTTGCCGTTCACATAGCCGACGGCCACGTCCGCGCCCTCCCGCGCCAGCCGTACCGCCGTCGCCGCGCCGATGCCACGGCTCCCGCCGGTCACGAGAGCCACCTTGCCGTGAAGAGTTCCCTGAGAAGTCATGGGTCCATCCCAGTGGCCGCACGGCACCGGCGCTGGCGGCGAACGGACGTCGACGTCTCCGGGCGCGCCGGAGGGTCCACGGCCCGGCACACACCCGATGCGGTACACACCCGATTCGGCGCACAATCGGAACCTTTCCCTCCGCTTCCTGCGTTCTCCGGTCGTGACCCTTCAGCAAGAGATCGTCGGCAACGCCATGCAGATGGCGGTCGTGAGCCTGCAGCCCGGTCAGACGGTGTACTGCGAGGCCGGAAAGTTCCTGTTCAAGACCACGAACGTGACCATGGAGACCCGCCTGGGCGGCCCGTCGGGCGGTGGCGGGCAGCAGTCGCAGCCCGGCGGCAGCGGCTCGGGCGGCATGGGCGGGCTGCTGCGCCAGGCCATGGGCACCGCCATGCAGGCCGGCCAGCGCGCCCTCGCGGGGGAGTCGCTGGCGTTCCAGTACTTCGCCACCCAGGGCGGCGAGGGCACCGTCGGCTTCGCGGGCGGGCTCCCCGGGGAGATGCGCGCGCTGGAACTGGACGGCACGCGCGCGTGGTTCGCCGAGAAGGACGCCTTCGTGGCCGCCGAGTCCCCCGTCGACTTCGGCATCGCCTTCCAGGGCGGCCGTACCGGCAGGAGCGGCGGCGAGGGTTTCGTCCTGGAGAAGTTCACGGGATGTGGGACGGTGATCATCGCCGGAGCCGGCAACTTCATCGACCTGAACCCGGCCGACTTCGGCGGCCGCGTCGAGGTCGACACGGGGTGTGTCGTGGCCTTCGAGGAGGGCATCCGGTACGGCGTCCAGCGCGTCGGCGGCCTCAACCGCCAGGGCGTGATGAACGCCGCCTTCGGCGGCGAGGGCCTGTCCCTGGCCACCCTGGAGGGTGACGGCCGCGTGATCCTTCAGTCCCTCACCATCGAGAGCCTCGCGAACGCCCTGAAGAAGGCCCAGGGCGGCGACAAGCAGGGCCCGACGGGCGGGCTGTTCTCCACGAACGCCCAGTGAGCGGGCGTACGGGCCGGCGATGATGAGTTGCGGGGGCCGGTGGCGTCTGACGTGCTGGCATCAGGCCCCACATCAGGAAGCAGGCACCCGCCATGGGCAAGCTCGTCCCCACCCTCGACGGCATCCACCAGGCCCCCGGCGGGCCGCAGACGGGGGGCTCACCCACGGCGGCTGGAGCTTCCCGTACGCCGACGAGGCCTTCGGCCGGTTCATGGGCGAGGTCTTCACCCGCCCGGGCGCCTTCCTGCTCGGCCGCCGTACGTACGACATCTTCGCCACCTACCGGCCCACGGTGACCGACCCCACGGACCCGGTCGCCTCGAGGCTCAACTCCCTGCCGAAGTACGTGCCTTCCTCGCCCCCGACGGGCCCGGGCCGGGCGGGGGCGAACGTGCTCCCCGGCGACCTCGCCGAGGAGGTCACCGCCGTGAAGGAGCGCACCGACGGCGAGGTCCAGGTGCACGGCAGCGGCGCCCTCGTCCGGTCCCTGCTGGCGCTCGACCTCGTGGACACCCTGCACCTGCTGACCTTCCCGGTGGTGCTCGGCTTCGGGTTCCGGCTGTTCCCGGAGGGCGCCGTACCGACCGCGTTCGAGCACACCGGCGGAAGCGTCACCGGCGGGGGCGTCTCGATCCAGACGTGCGACCTGAAGGGCCGCCCAGAGTACGGCGAGTTCGGCCTGCCGGACGACGCGTGAGCGCGCCGCGCTGCCGGTGAACTCCCCGCGAACTCCGGGGGCTTCACAGGAAATTCTCCAGGCTTGTCATTGACATGTCAGCCTCTACGCGCGTCATCATGAACGTCATGAATTTCCCCCCACGCGCCACGCGGCTCGGCGCAGCAGTCGCCCTTCTGTCCGCTCTCCTCGTCGGCGGAACCGTCTCCGCCACCACGGCCGACGCGGCCCCCACCGCCGTCGGCGACATCTGCTACAGCGCCCTGCCGTCCCAGGCCCACGACACGCTCGACCTGATCGAGCAGGGCGGCCCCTACCCGTTCGACCAGGACGGCACCGTCTTCCAGAACCGGGAAGGCGTCCTGCCGGGCCGGTCCTCCGGCTACTACCACGAGTACACGGTCATCACCCCGGGCTCCTCCACCCGCGGTGCGCGGCGCATCGTCACCGGTGAGCAGAACCAGGAGGACTACTACACGGCCGACCACTACGAGTCGTTCGACCTGGTCGACTACGGCTGCTGAGCCCTGACGGGACCGCGGGCCGGACGTCCGTCGGCAGCTCAGACGGACTTCCGGCTCCCGGCCGCCGCGAACAGGGCCACGCCCAGCACGAGCAGCGCGGCGCTCGCGTAGATCTCGTAGTCGTCGAGGAACCCCAGGCGCTGGACCAGGCCCCAGTTCCAGTCGGTGAACCCGTGCACCAGGCCCGCCCCGCCCTGGACCAGGGCGAGCAAGCCGAGAATCTCCAGTGCTCCCTTCATCCCACCAGTCTCGTCCCGCGGACCCCCCTCGCACATCGGCCGCGGGACGAGCCCCACAGGACGGAAGTCCCCGCTCCGGCGCCGCGGCCGCGTCGAAAGTCTGCGGTGCGACGACTTTGGTCGACGATCCCGCCCGAGGACGGGTGGGGCGGTATCGGCTGCGTAGATTTGTCGCTCGTGAGTGGTGACGACGTGGGACACGCCTCCCCGGTACCGGTGGGAGGGACGCCCGCGCTGGTCACCGGGCGCAGATGGTTCTTCCCGTCGGCCCTCCTGCACGAACTCGATCCCGACGCCGCGAGGGCCGGGCGGCGGCCCCGGCGCACCGCCCGCGACTGGGTCGTCGACTTCTCCTGCTTCCTGCTGGCCGTGGTCGTGGGCGCGACCGCCATGGAGGCGCTCTCGGACAACCCCCACGTGTCGCCCGGGCTCGCCGCCGTCGATCAGGTGATCGGCGCGCTGGCCTGCGCGGCGGTCTGGCTGCGGCGCCGCTGGCCGCTGGGGCTGGCCGTGGCCATGACGGCCCTCTCCCTCGTCTCGGACACCTCGGGCGGCGCGGGCCCGATCGCCCTGTTCACCCTCGCGGTGCACCGCCCCTTCCGGTACGTGGCCTGGGTGGGCGGCGTCAACGTGGCGCTGGTGCCCCTCTACTACTTGATGCGCCCCGACGGTGACATCCCCTATCTGGTGAGCGTTCCCTTCGCGGTGGTGATCACCGTGGCGATCGTCGGCTGGGGCATGTTCGTACGGGCCAAACGGCAGCTCATGGTGAGCCTCAGGCACCGCGCCCGGCGCGCCGAGACCGAGGCGCGACTGCGGGCCGAACAGGCGCAGCGGCTCGCCCGCGAGGCCATCGCCCGGGAGATGCACGACGTGCTCGCCCACCGGCTGACGCTGCTGAGCGTGCACGCGGGCGCCCTGGAGTTCCGGCCCGACGCGCCCCCCGCGGAGACGGCGCGGGCGGCGGGCGTGATCCGGCAGAGCGCGCACGAGGCGCTCCAGGACCTGCGGGAGATCATCGGCGTGCTGCGCGCGGGCGAACCCGACGACACGGGCCGGCCACAGCCGACCCTCGCGGCGCTGGACACGCTGGTCGCGGAGTCCCGCGAGGCCGGCATGAAGGTCGCCCTGGACCAGCGCGTCGAGGATCCCGCCGCCGTGCCGGCCTCCGTCGGCCGCACCGCTTACCGGATCGCCCAGGAGGGCCTGACCAACGCGCGCAAGCACGCCCCCGGCACGGAGGTCACGGTGACCGTCACCGGCGCGCCGGCCACCGGCCTCACCGTCCGCGTGCACAACCCGCCGCCCGTGGGCGAGGTGCCGCGCGTCCCGGGCTCCGGGCAGGGCCTGATCGGCCTCACGGAGCGGGCGACCCTCGCGGGCGGCCGGCTGGAGCACGGGCACCCGCCCGGGGGCGGGTTCGAGGTGCGGGCGTGGCTGCCGTGGCAGTGAGCACCCGTCGCCCTGCCCG
>NZ_JBEXSH010000731.1:0-4678 GCF_040613555.1 Streptomyces sp. NPDC006265 | reverse complement strand
GTGATGGCCATCGCCGCGGCCGAGATGCTCATGGACACCGACAAGCACATCACGTGCATGGTCGTCGTGCCGGCCGCCCCTCGCCAAGGCGGACGACGCCGTCGAGGTGGACACCACCGAGCTCACGCTGGCCCAGGTCATCGAGTGCGTCGTCACCCTCGTCGAGGAGAAGCGGGCCGCAAAGTGACCGAGCTGCCTTCGGCGCGGGGTGCCGAGGTCGGGCGGCGCATCGGCGTCGGCCTGATGTACGGGCTGTGGAAGCCGCGCGTGCTCGGCGCCTGGCGGGTGCCCGCGAGCGGCCCGGTGATCTTTGCGGTCAACCACTCCCACAACATCGACGGCCCGATGGTCATGGGCGTGGCGCCCCGGCCTACCCACTTCCTGATCAAGAAGGAAGCGTTCATCGGGCCGCTGGACCCCTTCCTGCTCGGCATCGGGCAGGTGAAGGTCGACCGCACCACCACCGACCGCACGGCGATCACCCAGGCGCTCGGCGTCCTGGCCGAAGGCGGCGTGCTCGGCATTTTCCCGGAGGGCACCCGGGGCGAGGGCGACTTCGCGTCGCTGCGCGCCGGCCTCGCGTACTTCGCGGTGCGCAGCGACGCTCCGATCGTCCCGGTGGCCGTGCTGGGAAGTTCCGACAAGCCCGGACGGTTGACAAAGGCGCTGCCTCCGCTGCGTTCCCGCGTCGACGTCGTCTTCGGAGAGCCCTTCGAGGCGGGCGACGGCAGCGGTCGCCGGACGCGCAAGGCGCTGGACGAGGCGACCGGGCGCATCCAGAAGCAGCTCGCGGCCCACCTGGAAAACGCCAGGCGCCTCACCGGGCGCTAGACGACACTGAGTAGTGGATCAGCCCGGAACAGCGGGCACTCCACCGACCACCACGATGAACGACGAGGTACGGACTTCATGAACGACCACATCCAGCCCGACGGCTCGGACGCGTCCGAGGGCGCGTACGGGCATGACCACGGGGCTCTCGGCGACGCCGAGTTCGCGGAGTTCATGGAGCTCGCCGCGGAAGAGGGCTTCGACCCCGAGGACGTCGAGGGCGCCATCGAGGCGGCGGGCCACGGCCCGCTGCCCGTGCTCGCCGTCGTCGGCCGCCCCAATGTCGGCAAGTCGACTCTGGTGAACCGCATCATCGGACGCCGCGAAGCCGTCGTCGAGGACAAGCCCGGCGTCACCCGCGACCGCGTCACCTACGAGGCCGAGTGGGCCGGCCGCCGCTTCAAGGTCGTCGACACCGGCGGCTGGGAGCAGGACGTCCTCGGCATCGACGCCTCCGTGGCCGCCCAGGCCGAGTACGCCATCGAGGCCGCCGACGCGGTCGTCTTCGTCGTCGACGCCAAGGTCGGCGCCACCGACACCGACGAGGCCGTCGTCCGGCTGCTGCGCAAGGCCGGCAAGCCGGTCGTGCTGTGCGCCAACAAGGTGGACGGCCCGAGCGGCGAGGCCGACGCCTCCTACCTGTGGTCGCTGGGCCTGGGGGAGCCGCACCCGGTCTCCGCGCTGCACGGCCGCGGCACCGGCGACATGCTCGACCAGGTCCTCGAAGTGCTCCCCGAGGCGCCGCGCGAGACGTTCGGCGGGGGCGGCATCGGCGGCCCGCGCCGCATCGCCCTGATCGGCCGCCCCAACGTCGGCAAGTCCTCGCTGCTGAACAAGGTGGCGGGCGAGGAGCGCGTCGTCGTCAACGAGCTGGCGGGCACCACCCGTGACCCGGTCGACGAGCTGATCGAACTCGGCGGCGTCACCTGGAAGTTCGTCGACACGGCGGGCATCCGCAAGCGCGTCCACCTCCAGCAGGGCGCCGACTACTACGCCTCGCTGCGCACGGCGGCCGCCGTCGAGAAGGCGGAGGTCGCGGTCATCCTGATCGACGGCTCCGAGTCCATCTCGGTGCAGGACCAGCGGATCGTCACCATGGCCGTCGAGGCGGGCCGCGCGATCGTCCTCGCCTACAACAAGTGGGACACCCTCGACGAGGAGCGCCGCTACTACCTGGAGCGGGAGATCGAGACCGAGCTCGGCCAGGTGACCTGGGCGCCGCGGGTCAACGTCTCGGCGCGCACCGGACGGCACATGGAGAAGCTGGTCCCGGCGATCGAGACGGCCCTGGCCGGCTGGGAGACCCGGGTCCCGACGGGCCGGCTGAACGCCTTCCTCGGTGAGCTCGTCGCCGCCCACCCGCACCCGGTCCGGGGCGGCAAGCAGCCCCGCATCCTGTTCGGCACGCAGGCGGGCACCAAGCCGCCGCGGTTCGTGCTGTTCGCCTCCGGCTTCATCGAGGCGGGCTACCGGCGCTTCATCGAGCGCCGCCTGCGCGAGGAGTTCGGCTTCGACGGGACGCCGATCCACATTTCCGTACGGGTGCGCGAGAAGCGCGGCAAGAAGAAGTAACGCGAGAACACCGGAAAGGGCGGCCCCGACGGGGCCGCCCTTTCTGATGTCCGGTGCTCGCTCAGACGCCGCCGCACCGGCCCGGCGGCAGCCCGGCGGGTACGTAGTGCATCCCCGTGCCGTGCGAGATGGTGCCGACGCGCTGCCACTGCGGCTGCTGCCCGGCGGCGTGCCGGGCGCTCTGGGCGCCCGCGCTGTAGGCACTGTACGAGCTGCCGTACGTGCCTCCGTACGAGCCCGAACCGTGTGGGCTGTTCCCGAAGGCGGTGAAGCCCAGTTTCTCCTCGCCGCTGCGGTCGCCGGGCAGTGCGCGGAAGGACTTGACGTACTCGGCGTAGAGCGCGTCGTAGATCGGCGTGGCCGATGGGCCGCCCTGGGAGTCCTGAGCCGATCGCGCGGACGGGATCGGCGAGAAGGACTGGCGGCGTGGAACGTCGTATGCGTGCACGTATGTCCAAACGACCCCGCGGGTCAAGGGATGCGGCCCGGGTACGGCTTTCGCAGGTGTGCGGCCTGCGCGGGTGACGCGGGGGCTCAGGTGCCGGCCAGCGGCAGTGTCGAGGCGACCAGCTTGCCGTTGGCCGCCGCCTTGTCCAGCGCGTCCCGCAGCAGGTCCTCGCGCGGCTGGCGGCCGATCGAGCCGACGGGCGCGGCGAACATCAGCACCTGCTGGTGCTTGTTGGCGGCCGCGCGCCAGCCGTCGGTCACCTGGAGCGGCTGGTGCGCCTGCCACCAGGCCACCGGCTGGCCGCCGTTGCTGCCGGGCTGGAGCACCGCGTGCAGCTGGCCCACGGCGAGCAGCACCGACCAGCCGGGCAGCACCGGCGGTACGGCGGACAGGTCGGTCAGGGGCGTGAAGCCCTGCTCGATGAGCAGCGGCAGGAAGTCGTCGCCGGTCCCGGTCGTGCCGGGCCGGGCGATGGGTCCGGTCGGCTCCACCACCAGGGCCGGGCGCAGCTCTCCGCCGATCAGGACGAGGCCGCTGGTTACGCCGAGCACCGCCTGCTCGGGCACCATCTTGTCGGGCTCCAGATCGACGGTTTCGCCGGCGATGGACTTCACGGCGCCCCGCAGCTGCTCCTCGGTGACCTGCACGACCTGCGAGGGCAGGCAGCCGGCGTGGGCGAAGGCGAGGACGGCGGTCTCGTCCCCGATGAACAGGACGGTGCTGGTGCGCTCCTGCTCGGAGTCGCCCGGAGTGCGGCACGAGGTGCAGTCGTAGCTGCCCGGGGCGGTCTCTCCGGCGAGCAGGCGGTCGGCTTCTTCGTCGCCGATCTCGGCGCGTACCTCGTCGCTGACGTCGAGCATGCGCGGCACGGGTGGCTCCCTCGGGGATGCGGTGCGTGGCAAAGCCGGGTGGCTCCCGGCCCGTGGTCCGGGTAGGTCCCGGCTCATGAAGAAGACAACGGGCGATCTGTGGCGGGAGTCACGCCCCAGGGCGAACGGAATCGAACCATCCAGCGCGCAGGGTCACGCTCGGCGCGGAATCGCGCACTCACCGTCAACTCGCCGCTGCGGCAAGGGCTTTGAAGGGGTGAAGTGGGTCACAGATCACCATGGGGGTGGGTCGACAAATCCGGAAATCCGCGAATGAAGTGGGTGTCCGGAAATCGCCGTTACCCGAGGTATCGGTGAACTGGCCTGCCCGGACGGGCGACTGGTTGATGCCGGGCCCCCGGCCTCCTTAGATTCCTCCGCCGTGTGCAACGAGCACCGCTCGGGTACGTCCGCCGGCCGCCGGGTTCCCAGGAACCGGGCACAGCACCGCTCCGGTGGACGGGGCGAGCGCGACTCCCGCGCCCCATGGCGCGGGAGTGGCGTTCCGTCAGGGGGAAGCCCGGGTGTTCCGAGAGGGACCTACATGTCCGAATGCGCCGATACCACTCGCTCCACCGCCCGGAAGAACCAGGTTCGAACGACGGCGGTCCTCGCCGGGGCGGCACTGCTCGCGCCCCTCGGACTGCTGGCCGCGACCGGAAACGCCGCGGCGGCTGACAGCGGAGTGTGGGACCGCATCGCCCAGTGCGAGAGCGGCGGCGACTGGCACATCAACACCGGCAACGGCTACTACGGCGGACTCCAGTTCGCCCCTTCCACCTGGAACGCCTACGGCGGTACGGCCTACGCGCCCACCGCCGACCGGGCGAGCAGGTCCCAGCAGATCGCCGTCGCCACCAAGGTCCAGCGCGCCCAGGGATGGGGCGCCTGGCCGACCTGCTCGGCACGTGCCGGGGCGAGCGGCGGCGCACCGGCCGCCGGCCCGGGCACCTCCACC
>NZ_JBEXSH010000730.1:0-4679 GCF_040613555.1 Streptomyces sp. NPDC006265 | reverse complement strand
GCCACCGCACCCGACCACGGACGACTGCGGCCCTGGCGGCTGGTCGCAGTGACCGGGGACGAACGGGCTCGACTCGGCGACGTGCTCGGCGAAGCCGCCACCTCGCCGGAGCAGGCCCGGCGCGCCGCCAAGAAGCCCCTGCGCGCCCCGCTGCTCCTGTCGATCGTGCACAGCCCCGTGCCCGACCACCCGAAGGTCCCCGAGTGGGAGCAGCTGGCCGCAACAACCGGCATGGTCACCACACTCTCCCTGCTCCTGCACGGCCACGGCTGGGCATCGATCTGGCGCACCGGTCAAGCCGTCCAGGCACCCCAGGTCCGCAAGTACCTCGGTGTCGCCGAAGGGGAGCAGCTGCTGGGCTGGCTGTATGTAGGCACTCGTTGCACGTCCGGAGCCTCCCTTGAACGGCCGCCGTTCGACACCACCACCAAGATCACCTGGCTGCTCGGCGGTGCTGGCCTCTGAAGCCTCCACTCGTCCGCAGCGGTCAGCAGAACAGGCTGAACAGCCGGCCCACCCCGAGGACCATCGCGAAAGGCGAGATATGCGCAGCATCGAGGAGATCGAGACACGCGGGCACTCCCTTCGCGTGTGCGTGGACCCGGAGCCCGAGCAAGAGGGCCGCCCCGCCCTGTGGCCGAGCGTCGGGGAGTACCCCATCTACGACCCGTTCCTCTACACGACCATGACCACCGATGACGAACGCAACGAGCGCTTCCGAGCGGCCCTGTCCCAACTGGCGCCCAAGCGCATCCTGGACATCGGGACCGGACAAGACCTTCTCTGGGCGCGTGAAGGTCTGCAGGCGGGAGCCCGACACGCCCTGGCCATCGAGGTCATTGAGGACGCGTTCCACAAGGCGGCCGCAAACCTGCCGTCCTTCGACCCGCAGGACCGGATCACGCTTTTGCTCGGCCAGTCGACCGAGCTTCAGTTCGCGCCCAGAGCCGATGTCTGCGTTGCGGAGATCATCGGCTCCCTGGCCGGCGCCGAAGGCGCGGCAGCCGTCCTGACCGACGCGCGCAACCGCCACCTGGATCCTGGGGGACTGGTGGTGCCCCACCGGGCGGTGACCCTGGCTGCAGCGGTCCGCCTGGCCGACCTGCTCCCCGAGCAGCCCATAGCCTTCGCCGAGGCCTCTCTCCCGTACCTACGCAGCATCTTCGACTGGCACGGCACGCCCTTCGACGTGCGACTCAGGATCGAAAACCCATCCGCCGGCGCACTGCTCTCCCAGGGCGCGCCCGTCGAGGTGCTCGACTTCAACGGCGATCTGCGGACGGAGCAGCGCACGACAACGCGCATCGCCATCACGCGGCCGGGCCACATGGACGGTGTGCTCACCTGGCTCAATCTCTGGTGTCTGCCGGACGAAGAGCCCCTTGACGCCCTACACATGAAGACGAACTGGGCCACCATCTACCTGCCGCTCTTCGAAGACTCCGTGTCGGTCGCGCCCGGAGACGTCTTGGAGCTCACCTTCGCGGCCACCCTCAGCGATGACGCTGTTCATCCGGACTATCACCTCAGCGCCGACCTGCACACTGCCGACAGGCAACTTCACCACGCCACCCTGTCATCCCCGCATCACGGTGGCTCCTTCAGGACCAACACGATCTACCAAAACCTCTTCCCCACAAGCTGATGAGCGTCCGTTGTCGGCGTGTTCCGGGACGGCTTCGAACCGCGACACGGCGGCCTCTGCCCCTGGCCCGCGGGTGCGGTCCCGGCCGGCGCGTGCCGCGGGGTCAGAAGCCGCGCAGCGGCTCGCCTGCATTGAGGTGGTCGAGACGTTCGGAGAGCCGGCGGCTCATCAGGTGCTGGGATGCCTGGGAGGCACGCTTCGCCACAGCCGCGTGCTCGGCCGAGTCACCGCGCAGCCTCGCCAGTTCTGCCTCAGTGATCAAGAGTTCTACCGTGTCACGCGTCCCGTCCGACGGAAGGGCTGTTGCCTTCTTCAAGGACTGTGCTCCCTGCTCGGCCAGCCCGGCCACGGCGAACGCCCACGCCGCCTGTCCCTCCAACTCACGGAGGTGGAACCACTCAAGCCAGGCCGGGCCGTCGCTGCTCTGAGCGCGGGCGAAGAACGAACGGGCACGCTTCACCGCTGTCGTGACCTGGTCCGGCTTTCCATTCAGCGCCCATGCTCGAGCTTCGGTCACGCACGCGTAGGCCCTGACAAGGGGAGGTGTTCCCTCAGCCGCCAGCACAGCACTGCGCGCGTGAGAGAGCACATCCACCCGGCCACCCTGCGTCGCCGCCAGTCGGACTTGGTGGATGTGGACCCGGGTGATGCGGGCGCGGTCACCAATCGCCTGGGCCAGCCGCATCGCCTGAAGGTCGTAGCGCTGTGCCAGGCCAGGGAGCTGGTCGTCGTAAGCCATCGAGGCCATCGCGAGGACCGCATCCACCACACTGCCGTACAACCGCTGGCCTGTACGCGCAGAGTACGTGCCGCTCAGCATCGGGGTTGCGTGCGTGTCCATCAGCGAAGCGAAGACGCCGCGGTACTTCCCCCCACCATGCTGGGCGTCCAGCCTCCCGTAGATCCGCGTGTGCTCGTCGACCAGGTCGATGTCGGCAGCAGTGACCTTGTAGGGCCCTCCTCTCCCACCGGTGTCGGTGTCGGCAGGCATGACGAGCGCCTCGCGCGAGGCAGGTCCGAACACGCTCGCCGAGAACGCACTCTTGACGACGTCGCGTCGGCGCATGGCGTCCAGCGCCCACAGCCTCGCCAGCATGCGAACGGCGTGGGCGACGTCCCGGTACTCCAGTGACTGCGCGGCTACCTGGGCGTTGTCCGACAACCAGCCCAGGCTCTCGGGTGTCACGTGCTGGTGTAGCGCCGCGGACAGGACGTGGCACGCCGCTGCCGCGAGTTCCGCGCTCGGGACGGCACCCTTGCACCAGCGGGAGACGGTGCTGGGGCTGACGGTGTGGGTCAGTCCCACCGCCTGACACCTCGCGCCGATCCGGCGGGCGAAGCCACTGATAGACCAGCCTAAGTACTCCAGGTGCTTGCGTAACACTTCGTTGGGACCGTGGTGCTTTGCCGTCGAGCCCGTCATCACGCATCACCTCTCATTCGTCCCAGGAGTCGCGGGCAGGGTGCGAAAGCCCATGCGGCAGGGCACCTGGGGGTGTGCGGTCGCCCTTCCCGCTGCCCGTGCGCAGGGGACCGATCTCTCGAGCTCACCTCCTTCAGAAGGCGGGGGTTCCTCGGCTTCGCGCTCTCGGCCGCGGGGCGAGCTGCTTGTCGAGGTGGCTGTAGGTCGTCTCCTGGCGAAGGATCACGTCGGGGCGCCTGGGCGCGAGGAGCTCCTCGTGAGCGATCCGCCACCTGCGCAGGTGTTCCCCGTTCTCCCGGCCTTCTCCGCCGTCCCTCCGCGGTGATAGTGGTTGAGTTCATGCCGCGTGCCTCTCGGACAAGGAGATGGGCTCCGCGGTAGCGGGGATCGATAAGGAGGCGAGAGGCCCGTGGCGCTCGCGAAGGTGCCGGGTCTGCTCCACCAGGCGTTCGGGAACGACCCGGATGCCCGTCTCCTCGAAGACCTCGCGTACGGCACCGCGGGCCGGCTGTTCGCCCGGGTTGAGGATCCCGGACAGCAACGACCACTCGTCGGTGCCGGAGCGGCGGTGTAGGAGGACACCCCGCGCTGGATCGCGAACCACCATGTTTACTCCGGCAAGCCACAGCAGATGGCTTCCGCCGACCAGCTCACGGAGTTCTCGCATGAAGTCAGGGATCACCCGCAGCCTCCCAGCAAGTCAGGTACACGAACCACCTTGAAATCAGTCCGGTTCGGGCGATGGGCAGTCGGCGGGAGACCAGCGCGTTCTTGCCTACGCCGCTGATTGCGACGTCCGCAGCCGCGTAACTCGCCCCCTCATCTTCGAGAAGGGCCGGGGCACCGGCATGCGAGTCCTGCAGTGCGGCGTTGCGATGAGCCGCCCCCATCAGAGAGCCTCGTCCGTGCCCGTTCGAACGGTTACGCCGTAGATGCGGATCACGTTGATGGAGAGGGCCACCCCAGCGACCGTGCCGAGCGCGTCGGCGCCGAGCGCGATGCGGCGCACCGCGTCGACCTGCCAGCCGTACGGCAGTTTGGCGAGCCGCTCGCTGGTGATTGCCCCGAGCCTTTCGTCCTCCTTTCGGTCCGACTCGGCCTTCCAGTCATCCACGGGGGGCGGTGGGGCCAGCCCTGCGGATGCGTGGTGAAGGGCCCACCCCACGGCTTCGTCCAGGGGCACACGGGCTGGGCATCGTGGTTCACGCTGGCCGCCCAGGACCAAGACCCGCCATTGCGAGGGAAGTCGGTCGAGGGCGCCGAGGAGGTCTGCAGCGGTTTCTCCGTGGGGGAGCTGCCCTGGTGATGAGGGTTCCCACAGCCGTGTCATCTGTGCGACTCCGCCCGCCAGTTCCCTCGCGGCGCTCGCGACGGACGCGCGTATCGCGCGGACCGAGTCCGCGTGGGCGAGCAGCTGGTACATCGCGGCGCGGTCGCACGGCGGCAGCCCCGCCCAGATCTGGCGGGCACGCAGTTCATCCCAGGTCAGCAAGGCGGCATCGTGGGCGGCAGCCTGGACAGCCAGCCCTTCATGCTGATCGGCGCCGGCCAGGACCTCCAGGGCGGCGGCGATCCGCGCAGCCCGCGCAGGGTCCTCCACCACGGCGTCAT
>NZ_JBEXSH010000729.1:0-4690 GCF_040613555.1 Streptomyces sp. NPDC006265 | reverse complement strand
ATTCGAGGCCTGCCGGCGGATAGGGCAAACGCCCAACTCCCGACAGCCACCGCCGACCCGGTGGTCACCGTCCTCGGGGACCTCGCAGTGGCATAGGGGCACCCGGGCCGTCGCGGGCACCCGCCCGGGCCTGGTGATCGCGAAGCCCGCCGGAACCGCCGGCTACACGGATCCGCACACCGGCAAGACCGCCAGGTGGGAGTACGGCACCTGGACCTCTCCCGTCCACCGGCTCGCCGTCCCCGCGACCGAGGCGATCGTCTCCTGGAACGCGCGCACCCCGGCCGGAACCTGGATCAAGGCCGAGATCAAGGGCACCTACACCGACGGCACCAGCACCCCCTGGTACGTGATGGCCCGCTGGGCCGCCGGCGACCAGGACATCCGGCGCACCTCGGTCGACGACCAGAGCGACGGCAAGAGCACCGTCTGGACCGACACCCTGGCCATCGACGACGCGTCGACCGGCCTGCGCCTGGCCTCGTACCGGCTGCGCCTGACCCTCTACCGCAAGCCCGGCACCAAGGCCACACCCACCGTGTGGCGGGTCGGCGCCATGGGCTCCGACGTGCCCGACCGGTTCACCGTCCCGGCGTCCGCGCCCGGCCTCGCCAGAGAACTGGCGGTCCCGCGCTACTCGCAGGAGATCCACAAGGGCCAGTACCCCGAGTACGACAACGGCGGCGAGGCCTGGTGCAGCCCGACGTCCTCCCAGATGATCGTCGAGTACTGGGGCGGCCGGCTCACCGACGGGCAGCTGGACTGGGTCGATCCCGCGTACGCCGACCCGCAGGTGTGCCACGCGGCCCGCTTCACCTACGACTACCAGTACGCGGGCTGTGGCAACTGGCCCTTCAACGCCGCCTACGCCGCCACGTTCAAGGACCTCCAGGGTGTCGTCACCCGGCTCGGCTCGCTCACCGAACTGGAGACGCTGATCGCCGCGGGCATCCCGGCCATAACGTCCCAGTCGTTCCTCAAGGAGGAGCTGACCGGCGCCGGGTACGGCACCGCCGGGCACCTGATGGCCGTCGTCGGCTTCACGGCCGGTGGTGACGTGATCGCCAACGATCCCTTCTCGGCGAGCAACGAGGCCGTGCGGCGCGTCTACCGGCGGCGCGAGTGGGAGAACATCTGGCTCAGGACCAAGCGGTACAACGCCTCCGGCAAGGTCGTCTCGGGCACCGGCGGCATCTGCTACCTGTACTTCCCGGCACGCCCGAGCGCGGGCCAGCGCAAGGCCCTGACGGCCGTGGGCGTCCGCGTGTGACCAAGCTCTCGGCCGCAAAAGCCGCGTCCGGTGGCAAGGTGGACGGAACTTCGGGGGGAGTCCGTCCGCACCACCGACCCAGCGAGAAGCCATGACCGTGCACTCAGCCACCGCCACCCGCGTCCGCACCGGAGGCCCTCAGGACGACGGCCCGAAGATCGTCGAGCACCTCATGGGCTGGGCCCTCGTCGTGGTCGTCGCGATGCTGGTGAGCCAGCTCGGGCTGCTGTGACCTGACCCACGACCCGGAGGTGAGGCCTGCCATACTGCGGAGGTCCCGCCCCGCCCGTTGAGACCAGGGTCGAAATTGAATATCAGCCCCCAGCCTGCCGCGCGTCCCCGGGCCCGCGGCACCGAGCGCTCGATGGCGCGCCGTGCCGAACTCATCGCCATCGGGCGGAGGTTGTTCGCCGACATCTCCTACGACGCCCTGTCGATGGACGACATCGCCCGCCAGGCGCACGTCGCCAAGGGGCTGATCTACTACTACTTCCAGTCCAAGCGCGGCTACTACCTGGCCATCATCCAGGACTCGGTCACCGAGCTGGTCACCCTGGCGGCGAGCGGCCTCGAACTGCCCTCGGTGGACCGGGTCCAGCGCACCATCGACAGCTATCTGCGCTACGCCGAGCACAACCAGGCGGCGTACCGCACGATCGTGAGCGGCGGCGTCGGTTTCGACACCGAGGTGCACGCCATCCGCGACGGGGTGCGCGAGGCCGTCGTGACCACCATCGCCGAAGGCGCGTACGAGCGTGTCGACATCACCCCGCTGGCGCGGATGGCCCTGCTGGCCTGGGTGTGCAGTGTCGAGGGCGCCACGCTCGAATGGATCGACCGGCCCGAACTGCCCCGCGACACCATGTGCGAGCTGCTGGTGAAGACCCTCGGCGGCGCCCTGCGCGCGATCGAGGAGCTCGACCCGGCCTACCCGGCCCCGCAGCCCGCGCGTCAGGGCGCATGAGAAGGGGGCAGAGGGGCCGGGGGACCCTCTGCCCCGCTCCGGGCGTTACTTGATCGCCTTGATCAGCTCACCGTTCGCGGTGTCGCCGCTCAGCTCCCAGAAGAACGTGCCGCCCAGGCCCTGCTGGTTCTTGTAGTTCATCTTGGTGCCGATGGTCGCCGGGGTGTCGTAACTCCACCAGTTGCCGCCGCACTTGGCGTACGCCGTGCCGGCCACCGTCCCTGTCGCCGGGCACTTGGCCTTGAGCACCTTGTAGTCCTCGATGCCCTGCTCGTACGTGCCCGCCGCCGGGCCGGTCGCCGTGCCTCCGGGCGCCGCCTGGGTGACGCCGGTCCAGCCGCGGCCGTAGAAGCCGATGCCGAGCAGCAGCTTCGAGGCGGGGATGCCGAGGCCCTTGAGCTTGGCGATGGTCGCCGAGCTGTGGTTGTCCGCCTTCGGGATGCCGGAGTAGGAGGTCAGCGGCGAGTGCGGGGCCGTCGGACCTTCGGCGTCCCAGGCGCCGAAGAAGTCGTACGTCATCGGGTTGTACCAGTCGACGTACGGGGCGGCGCCCGCGTAGTCCGCCGCGTCGATCTTGCCGCCCGGGGTGGCGTCGGCGGTGATCGCCGCGGTGACGAGGCTGCGCGTGCCGAACTTGGCGCGCAGCGCCTGCATCAGGTTCCGGAAGGCCGCCTTGCCGCTGGTGTCGCAGGTGGCGCCGCAGGTGTTCGGGTACTCCCAGTCGATGTCGATGCCGTCGAAGACGTCGGCCCACTTGGAGTTCTCGACCAGGGCGTAGCAGGACCGGGCGAAGGCGGCCGGGTTCTTCGCGGCCTCGCCGAAGCCGCCCGACCAGGTCCAGCCGCCGAAGGACCACAGGACCTTGAGGTTCGGGTGCTTCTGCTTCAGCTTGCGCAGTTGGTTGAAGTTGCCGCGCAGCGGCTGGTCCCAGGTGTCGGCCTTGCCGTCGACGGATTCGGCTGCGGTGTAGGTCCGGTCGGTGGCGGCGTAGCCGTCGCCCATGGCGCACTTGCCGCCGGTGACGTTGCCGAAGGCGTAGTTGATGTGGGTGAGCCTGCCGCCCGATCCGGACGTCTCGATGTTCTTGACGTAGTACGTGCGGTCGTAGGTGCCCCATTCGGTGAAGTAGCCGATGACCTTGGAGCCGGCGGCCCTGACGCCGGGAGCGGCCTTCGAACCTGCGGCGGCCTCCTGAGCCGAGGTCGCCGCGGTGGCGGAGGTGCCCGCGCCGGCCGGCAGACCGGCGCCGAGGACGGCGCAGCAGGCCGCGGACACGATGGCCCGGAAGCGGGAACGGTGGGGGGTGTGCATCCGGTGTCTCCTGGTGGGGAGAGGGGAACGCGCGTCCATTGGCATGAACGCGGTGAATCGGTGGAGCGAAACAGTAGGAGGACTAGACCAGTCGGGTCAATGGTTCGGACCAATTTCGCCGCTCCGGATGCGCTCGGCCATTTCTTGAAGTAAGCGGTCGTTAACTGGTGACGGGATGCCTCCGATCGGGCATACTCACAGCGCACAGCCGCTGGTCAGCAGCTTCCGAGACCCGGGACTGCAAGCATCGGCCAGGCACCAGAACGACCCGGCGGCGCCGCCCCCACCCCTGGGCCCGTCCGCCAGTGCCCGACAGGGAGGAGAGCGTCGCCATGCCCGACCGAGCCCCGCAGCCGGTGGACCGACAACTGCCCACGGAGGAGGCCCGGGACCTGATCACACTCGTCCGCGACATCGCGGCACAGGAGATCGTCCCGAGGGCGGCCGAGGAGGAGGACGCCGGCCGTTTCCCGCGCGAGCTGTTCACCCTGCTCTCCCAGTCGGGGCTGCTCGGCCTGCCGTACGACTCCGAGTGCGGGGGCGGCGACCAGCCCTACGAGGTCTACCTCCAGGTCCTGGAGGAGCTCGCGGCGGCCCGCCTCACCGTCGGTCTCGGCGTCAGCGTCCACTCCCTGGCCTCCTATGCGCTCGCCGCCTTCGGCACCAAGGAGCAGCAGGTCGAGCACCTGCCCGCGATGCTCGGCGGCGGCATGCTCGGCGCGTACTGCCTCTCGGAGCCGCACTCCGGATCGGACGCGGCGGCCCTGCGCACCCGAGCCGTACGGGACGGCGACGACTGGGTCATCTCCGGCACCAAGGCGTGGATCACGCACGGCGGAATCGCCGACTTCTACACGGTGATGGCCCGCACCGGCGAGGAGGGCCCGCGCGGGATCAGCGCGTTCCTGGTGCCCGGTGAGGCGGAGGGGCTGAGCGCGGCCGTGCCGGAGAAGAAGATGGGCATGAAGGGTTCGCCGACCGCCCAGGTCCACTTCGACGGCGTCCGCGTCCCGGACGCCCGGCGCATCGGCGAGGAGGGACAGGGCTTCGCGATCGCCCTGTCGTCGCTCGACTCGGGGCGGCTCGGCATCTCGGCGTGCGCGATCGGCGTGGCACAGGCCGCGCTCGACGAGGCGCTGGCCTAC
>NZ_JBEXSH010000728.1:0-4692 GCF_040613555.1 Streptomyces sp. NPDC006265 | reverse complement strand
GCTCGGTGACGTTCCCGGGCCACGGGTACGCCTCGAGGGCGCGCAGGGCGTCCAGGGTCCAGGTCAGCGGAGGTTGCCCGGGCGCCGGGCGGGGGGTGAGGGCGGGCAGGAGTTCCCGTATGTCCTCGGTGCGTTCCCGCAGCGGCGGCAGGGCCACGGAGCGGGCCGACAGTTTGTCCAGCAGGCGCTTGAGGCAAGGGCCGGCCGGCGCGCCGGGTGGGTAGGTGACCAGCAGCCGGGTGTCCGGGTGCTGGTCCAGCAGGGAGTTGAGCGCGGCCACCCCGGGCTGTGCGAGGCGCTCGGCGTGCCGGAGCAGGAGGAGGCGGTCGGGCCGCCACGCGGACAGGGCATGGTCGAGTCCGGCGTCCCGCGCCGCGTCGGCCACCTGGACTGGGTCCGGGCCCGACAACTCCCGCGCCAGTGCGGACTTGCCGGTTCCGCGCTCGCCGGTCAGCAGCAGGGGCTCCCCGGAGCGCACCAGCTCGGCGGCCCGTCCGACGGCGTGCCGCCAGGGGACCGAGGAGCCGGCCAGGGTGACCGGCGGGGGCGGGACCGGCGCAGCGGGTGCCGGATCGTCGAGCGGCTCCAGGGCGGCCAGGATCCCGATCGTCCTGCCGTCCAGGCGTACCGGCGTGACGCGCACCGTGCACCCGGCTCCCTCCGGCAATCGCACGACGCCCGTGACGTCCCGGTGCCGCGCGCCTGCCGCCGTGCGCTCCAGCACGCCCAGCACCTCCGGCGTCAGCAGCCGCTGCGCCGCGTCGCTGACCAGCCGGTTGCGGCCGTCGAGTGCCGCCACGGCCCGGTCCGGCCCGCGCGCCGCGCGCACATAGGCATCCAGCAACGCCCGCTCGCCCGGCCCGGCCCGGGCCCGCAGCTCCGTCTCGACCGCCGCGACCGTCGCCTCGGCGAAGGCCGCCTGCGGATGCGGCGGTCCGGCGGTGCACAGCCGTGACGCGACCGTCAGGGTGCCCAGCACCTGTCCGCTCTCCGGCCCGAGCACCGGGACGCTGACCGCGGAGACGTCCTGCCACCGGTCGAGGAAGTGCTCGGGTCCGTGCACCTCGGCCCGGCTCCGGGTGCGCAGGGCGAGGGCCGCGCTGTTGTGGCCGACCTCCTGCTCCGACAGGCCGGTGCACGCGCCGAACCCGGGGACGCTCCCGGCCGTCCACAGCACCCGCAGCCGCTCGTCGGTCAGGGCGAGCAGCGAGCCGCCCATCCCCAGCGCGGGGACGATCCGGTCGAGCACCGGCCGGGCGGCGCCGAGCAGCGTCGATTCCCCGGAGAGCGGAGGACACGCCACCGACTCCTCCAAGTCGTGCGGCACGCCGAAGAACCGAGCCCGCCGCCACGCCGCGACGACCTCCTCCGGCACGCCCTGGGGCAGCGGACGCCCCGACAGGAACCGCTCGCGGGCGACGCGCAGTGAGGGCCGGGCGCTGGTGGCTGCGGGGGAGGCATCTGTGGTGGTCACGGCACGGCCCACCGTAACGGGTTCAGTTGAGCGGGAAACAACCGCGGGTCCCGACACCGCTCTTCGCCGACCGGCCGGCGTTTCGTAAGGGGGCACCCGACGCCGCCTTTTGCCGGCCGCTCGGTGTCGCGTAAGGGGGCACCGACTGTCCCGTAAGGAGGCATCCGACGCCGCCCTTCGCCGACCACTCTCACCGTCGGGCACCCGACGCCGCCCTTCGCCGACACCCCTGTGTCTCGTAATGAGACACCCGTGCCCGGCTGAAGACCCCCATGATCATGCACGTCCCGCGTCCCGCCGCCCGAACCCCTTCCCGCAGGAGCGCCCGTGTCCACCGTCGTCGAGACCGACGTCCTGATCGTGGGCAGCGGCCCGGCCGGTGCCTCGGCCGCGCTGGCCCTGAGCACCTACGGCGTCCCCAACATCGTGGTGACCCGCTACGCGAGCCTCGCCGACACACCCCGCGCGCACATCACCAACCAGCGCACCATGGAGGTGCTGCGCGACCTCGGCGTGGAGCAGGAGGTCGTCGCGCAGGCCACCCCGCAGCACCTGATGGGCAACACGACGTTCTGCACGAGCCTGGCGGGCGAGGAACTGGGACGGGTGCGCTCCTGGGGCAACGACCCGCTGGTGCAGGCCGAGCACGAACTCGCCAGCCCCACGCGCATGTGCGACATGCCGCAGCACCTCATGGAGCCTGTCCTCGTGAACGCGGCCGTCGCCCGCGGCACCCGGCTCCGCTTCCAGAACGAGTACCTCTCCCACACCCAGGACGCCGACGGCGTCACCGCCACCGTCCGCGACCGGCTGCGCGGGGACACGTACGAGATCCGCGCCAAGTACCTGATCGGCGCCGACGGCGGACGATCGAAGGTCGCCGAGGACGCCGGGCTGCCGATGGGGGGTCAGATGGGCGTGGCCGGCAGCATCAACATCGTCTTCGAGGCGGACCTCGCCCGGTACACCGCCCACCGCCCGTCCACCCTGTACTGGGTCCTCGCCCCGGGCGCGACGGTCGGCGGCATCGGCGCCGGCCTGGTGCGCTGCGTGCGCCCCTGGAACGAGTGGCTGATCGTCTGGGGCTACGACGTGAACGCCGGCGCGCCCGACCTGACCACGGAGTACGCCGAGTCGGTCGTCCGGGCGCTCGTCGGGGACGACGACCTCCCCGTGACCGTCAAGTCGTCCTCGGCGTGGACCGTCAACGAGATGTACGCCGAGACGTACGCGGGCGGCCGGGTCTTCTGCGCCGGCGACGCCGTGCACCGGCATCCGCCGTCCAACGGTCTCGGCTCCAACACCTCGATCCAGGACGCCTACAACCTCGCCTGGAAGCTCAGACTCGTCCTCGACGGCACCGCCCATCCCCGACTGCTCGACAGCTACACCGCCGAGCGTGCCCCGGTCGGCCGGCAGATCGTCACCCGCGCCAACCGGTCCATCCGCGAGACCGCCCCGGTCTTCGAGGCCCTCGACGGGCTCTCGCCGCAAACCCCCGAGCAGCTGTGGGCCAACATCGCCGCCCGCAAGGACGCCACCGAGGCCGCCGAGAGGCAGCGGGCCGCACTGCGCGAGGCGATCGCCTTCAAGGTTTACGAGTTCAACGCGCACGGCGTCGACCTCAACCAGCGCTACGACGAGAATTCCGCCGCGATCGTCCCGGACGGCACACCCGACCCCGGCTTCGCCCGCGACCCCGAGCTGCACCACCAGCCGTCCTCCCGCCCCGGCGCCCGGCTCCCGCACGCCTGGATCACCTCCGGCACCCGCACCCTCTCGACCCTCGACACCATCGGCCGGGGCCGCTTCACCCTGCTGACAGGCATCGGGGGAGAGGCCTGGGTGCGGGCGGCCGAGGAACAGCAGATGGAGATCGCCACGGTGGTGATCGGCCCGGGGCAGCGGTACGAGGACCCGTACGGCGACTGGGCGCGGCTGCGTGAGATCCCGGACGCGGGCGCCCTCCTGGTACGCCCGGACGGTTTCGTCGCCTTCCGGCACGCCTCCGTCGGCGCGGACGCCGGAGAGCTGCTCGCGGACGCGCTGCGGCGGATCCTCGGGCATGCCTGACACCTGCCGCAGGACGCGCCGCGGCGCCCCCTCGGCCCGCCCGAGGGGGCGCCATCATGGAAGCGAGGGAAGAGCTGGAGACAGCGGAAGATTCGGAAGCCGCGAAAGATCCGGAAGCAGCCGAAGATCCGGAAGCAGACGAAGGTCTGGAACCAGCGGAAGATCTGGAAGAAGCGGATGTCGACGGCGAGGAGCCGGAATGACCACCGATGTGACCAGGGCTGACGTCACCGAGCAGGCCCTCGCCAGCCTGCGCGGGACCGCCGACCCGAGACTGCGTGAACTGCTCACCGGCCTCGTCCGCCATCTGCACGACTTCGCGCGCGAGACCCGTCTCAGCCGGCAGGAGTGGGAGCGGGCGATCGCATTCCTGACCGCGACCGGGCAGACCTGTACCGCCACCCGGCAGGAGTTCATCCTGCTGTCGGACGTGTTGGGCCTCTCCATGCTGGTGGAGACCCTGAGCGGCGATCACGCCGCGGGCGCCACCGAGTCGACCGTGCTGGGCCCCTTCCACCTGACCGAGTCGCCGGTCCGTGCGCTCGGCGACGACATCGACCTGGTCGGCGGCGGTGAGAAGTGCGTTGTCAGCGGCCGGATGCGGTCCGCCGACGGCACCCCGCTGCCCGGCGCCGTCGTCGATGTCTGGCAGGCCGACGACAAGGGCTTCTACGACGTCCAGCAGCCCGGCGTCCAGCCCGCGGGCAACGGACGCGGGCTGTTCACCGCCGACCCCGAGGGCCGCTTCTGGTTCCGCACCTGCGTCCCGGCGGCGTATCCCATCCCCACGGACGGCCCCGTGGGCGGGCTGCTGCGCGCCACCGGACGGCACCCGTACCGCCCCGCGCACATCCACTTCATCGCCACGGCCGAGGGCCACACGCCCGTCACCACGCATATCTTCGTGGCCGACGGCGACTACCTCGACTCCGACGCGGTGTTCGCCGTGAAGCGGAGCCTGGTCCAGGACTTCGCCGAGACCGACGACCCGTCCCTGGCCCGGGAGTTCGGCGTGGAGAACCCCTTCCGGCACGCCCGCTTCGACCTCGTCCCCGACCCATCTGTACCAGGCCCACCACGGCTTTCCCCTGTCTTGTTGGCTTTTCCCATCAAAGTCTTTAGTGGAGCGCAAATGGCTCCGGACC
>NZ_JBEXSH010000727.1:0-4697 GCF_040613555.1 Streptomyces sp. NPDC006265 | reverse complement strand
GGCCGAGCAGCTTGCCCTGTGCGTCCAGGCAGGCCACCTCGACCGCCGAGGTGGTCCAGCCTCGCTCGTGGGAGCTCGGCACGGTCGGCAGCAGGGCCGCGTCGATCGCGGCGGTGACGGCGGTGCTGTCGAACACGTCCATGCCGACCACCACCTTCGCGGCTGCGTGCAACCGCTCCAGGCGGACTGTGCCGCCCGTGGACTCGCCGAGCCCCACCGTGCCGTCCTCCAGTACGAGTTGGAGGATGACCCGCAGGGCGAGCGGCTCGTGCACGCCGTTGGAGTTGAGCAGCGGCGGGTCGCCGAACGCGATCGGGGTGACGATCAGCTCACGAATACGCGTGGAGCTCATGCGCCGACCACCTCCAGTCCGTGGTCGAGGAGTTTCGAGAGCCGGGTGACATGTTCCGGCGTGGGATCGAGCAGCGGCGCCCGTACGCCGCCGACGTCCAGGCCGCGCAGGGTCACTCCCGCCTTGACGAGCGACACGGCGTATCCGGGGACCTCGTCGCGCAGGGCGACGAGCGGGCCGTAGAACTCGTCGAGGAGCCGGGAGACCAGGGCGTCGTCGTCCTCGGCGAGTGCCCGGTGGAAGGCCAGGGCGATCTCCGGGGCGAAGGCGAACACCGCGGAGGAGTACAACTCCACGCCGACGCCCTTGTAGGCGGGCGCGGTCATCTCGGCGGTGGGCAGGCCGTTGAAGAACTGGAAGTCCTCCGTGCCCGGCAGGGCACGCACCGCGCGGACGATGCGGTGCATCCGCTCGATGTCCCCGATGCCGTCCTTCAGGCCGACGACCCCGGGCAGGGCGGCGATCTCGGCGGCCGTCTCCGCGGTGAGCCGGGCGGTGCCCCGCTGGTAGAAGACGACGGGCAGGTCGGTGGCCGCGATGACCTCCTCGACGTACCGCACGAGGCCCTGCTGCGGGGCGCTGACGAGGTAGGGCGGCAGCAGCAGGATGCCGTCGGCGCCCGCGCGTTCGACGCGGGCGGCCTGGTCGCGGGCGACCGGGGCGGGGCCGCCGGCCGCCGCGAGCACCGGCACCCGTCCGGCCGTGGTCTCGACGGCGACCCGGGTGGCCCGCTCGATCTCCTCGGCCGACAGCGCGTGGAACTCACCGGTGCCGCAGGCGACGAACACACCTCCCGCACCCGCGGCGACACCCGACTCGATGTGCTGGGCCAGCCGTTCCTCGTCCAGTGAACCGTCCGCCGCGAACGGCGTGACCGGGAAGAACAGCACTCCGTGGAACTTCATGTCTCCCTCAGACGTGGGGGTTGTGTCAGCCCTTGGTGGCCCCGGCGGCGATGCCGGTGACCAGCGAGCGCTGGAGGAGCAGATAGACGATCAGGCTGGGGACCAGGGCGATGACCGCACCGGCCAGCACCACCCCGGAGCCGACCTCGGGGTCGGTGCGCAGGACGGACAGGGCGACGGTGACCGTGTAGTCGGTGGGGTCCTTGGCGGCGATCAGGGGCAGCAGGTACTGGTCCCAGATCATGATGAAACCGAGCACCCCCGCGACACCGAGCGCGGGCTTGCACAGCGGCAGGACGACCTGCCACAGCATGCGCAGCTCGCCCACGCCGTCGATGCGGGCGGCCTCCTCGATCTCGGTGGGAATGTCCTTCATGAACTCCGTCAGCAGCATCACGGAGAAGCCCCAGGCGCCGAGCGGCAGGATCACGCCCCAGACGGTGCCCTTGAGGTCGACGCCGACCACGGGAACGTGCCCGAGGACCAGGGACAGCGGGATGGCGATGACCTCCTCCGGGAGCATCATCGTCAGCATGAACAGGGTCAGCACCAGCGCCTGCCCGCGGAACCTGTGCCGGGCCAGCGCGTACGCGGCCAGCGTGCACACGGCGAGCTGGAGCAGCAGTCCGCCGCCCGCGATGACCAGGGAGTTGCCGAAGTAGTCCCAGATGCCCCGGTCACCCGCGACCTGGAAGTTCAGCAGGGTCGGGTAGTGAGGGAGGAACGACAGGGCCGAACCGCTGGCCTTCTCGCTGAAGGAACCGGAGAAGACGGTCAGGAACGGCGCCGCGAAGACGCCCAGGGCGAGCAGGCAGAGCAGGATGCGCAGCGCCCAGGCGGGGCCCGGCCGGTCGCTCCAGCCGAGGGCGGTGTCGAAGCGGGCGGGGGTGGTACGCCGCTTCCCGGCGGACGACCGCGTGGGAGAGGCGGTCACCGGGGTCCGGACGGGGTCGATGGCGGGGGCGCTCATCTCACGTCTCCCCTCTTGCGGAGGTAGTTGACCGTGACGGTGAGCAGCAACGTCACGCAGAGCAGAACCACGGACGCGGCCGAGGCACCGCCGATGTCGTTACGGGTGAAGCCGAGGGTGTAGGCGCGGGTCATCCACACGTCGGTGGAGCCGGCCGGACCGCCGCCGGTGAGGACGTACACCTCGGTGAAGACGCGCAGTCCGCGGATGGCGGCGAGGGTCAGGACGATGCCGAGGGCGGGCCGGATCGCCGGCAGGGTGATGTGCCGCAGCCGCTGCCGGAGTGAGACGCCGTCCATCGCGGCGGCCTCGTACAGCGACCGGTCCACACCCGCCAGCCCGGCGAGGATGATCACCATGTTGTACGGGGCGAGCATCCAGATGCCCATGGCCATCGTCGCCCACAGCGCGGTGTCGGGGTTGTCCAGGTAGGGCACGGGCCCGAGTCCCACGAGCCCCAGACCGCTGTTGATCAGGCCGTCGGAGGTCGGGTAGTACATCAGCCGCCACATCTCACCGACCACCGCGGTGGCGGTGACGACGGGCAGGAACACGGCGGTACGGATGATCTTCAGCGAGCGGGCCTGGCCCTCCAGCAGCAGCGCCAGCGCGGAGCCGACGACGATCCCGCCGAGGGACATGCCGACGCCGAGGAGCAGGGTGTGGCCGATGGCGTCCTGGAAGCGGTGGTCGGTGAGGACCCGCGTGTAGTTGTCGAGGCCGACCCACCGGTCACCGAGGAAGGGCCGCACGTCGAAGAAGCTGAGCCAGACGCCCTTGCCCATGGGCAGGAACTTGAAGACCAGGGCCAGCAGCAGCCCCGGGGCGAGGAACAGCCAGGGCAGTACGGCCTTCTTGGTGATGGCCCGGGCTCTGCGCGGCCCGGGCGTCGTCGCGGTCGCGGTCATGTCAGCAGCTCCTGGTCCGAGAGGTCACCGGCGAGGGTGTCGTTGAGCTCCTTCAGGCCGGCGCGGACGTCGCTGCCGCAGTAGGTGAAGATCGCGTTGAGCGCGTCGGCGGTGTCCTGCTTGACCGGGGCGAAGTCCGGCGCGTTGGGGAACTGCACGGAGGCGGTCTCGTACGCCTTCTGCACCACGCTCCAGCGGGGGTCGTGGCGCACCTTCGCCGCGTCGAGCGTGGAGTTGACCGGGATGCGTACGACGGGCTGGTGGTCGCCGGTCATGGCGAGTTCCTGGCCCTCGGGGGAGACGAGGAACGCGGCGAGCGCCCGCTCCTGCTTCGCCTTTCCGGTCCTGGCGCCGAAGTAGATGTTCTCGCCGTCGGCCAGCACGTCGTTGTTGCCGGCCGGGCCCGAGGGCGCCGGCAGCACCTCGTACTTGTCCCTGCCGAGCGCCTTGTCGAACGTGGAGATGTTGTACGGGCCGGTGAGGTACATCCCGGCGTTGCCGTCCTGGAAGTTGGTGGTGTTCGCGGTGACGGAGGTCAGGGCGCTGGGCTGGATGACACCGTTGTCGCCGCAGAAGAGGTTCTTCTTCATCCAGGTGACGGTGCGCACGGCCGCCGCCGAGTCCATGGCGGGCCGGTAGCCCGACCCCTCCTTCCGGAGGATCTGCACACCGCCCTGCCACAGATAGCTGGCGCCCCACCAGGCGACGTAGCCGTTCTGGGCGCTGCCCGGGACGACCATGCCGTAGGTGTTCTTCCTGCCGTCCCCGTCAGGGTCGCGGGTGGCGAAGGCCTTGGCAAGGGCGAGGGTGTCCTGCCAGGTCTTCGGCTGCGGCAGGCCGAGCTTCTCGCGCCAGTCCTTGCGGACGAAGAGCGTCATGGCCTGCCGGGAGTACGGGATGCCGTAGTGCCTGCCGTCGCGACCCACCGTGGACGACCAGGACTTGGCGGTGATCTCGTCATGTCCGGATATCGAGGCCGGGGTGATCGGCTTGAGCAGGCCCTGGGACTGGTAGCTGCCCATCAGGGCCGTGTCGTTGATCATGACGTCCGGCAGGTCCTTGACGGACGCGCGGCTCTGCAACTGCTGGTCGAAATTCATGACCGGCTGAAAGTCGACCTTGATGCCGGTCTTCTCGGTGAAGGCGGCGAACACACGGTCGTAGGTCTTGGCGGACTCCGGATCGCTCCGGGTCCACACCTCCAGAGTGTTCGGGTCGTCCGCCCGGGCGCTGCCGGAACCGGAGCCGCAGGCGGCCGTTCCGAACAGGAGTCCCGAGACGGCGAGGGTGGCGGTCAGGCGGCGCACGCGGCGGAGCCGCATGGCGATGCAGCGTCGGCGATCCCGCATGGGTGGCTCTCCGTTCATATTCGTGAACGCCCTTCACGAATCTAAATGATCGGCCAAGCTACGGATCGCTTCCTCGCCATGTCAAGACATGGCCGAAAGATTTCACCGAGGCCACACGGGGCCGACGGTGCCCGGGAAACAGCGACGGCCCCCACCGGAGATCCGGTGGGGGCCGTCCGAAAAGGAAGGGGGCTCGGGTCAGGCCTGACGTTC
>NZ_JBEXSH010000726.1:0-4716 GCF_040613555.1 Streptomyces sp. NPDC006265 | reverse complement strand
GGCCGGCCATCACGCTGTCCGGGACGGTGGCGTCGGTCGTGGCGACGTTTGTGATCAGGTTCGGGCCACCGGTCAAGTGCCACACCGTGGTCTTCAGCGCTCCCGCCAGCCGCAGGAGGGTGCCCGCGCCGGGGTCGGCGGCCGGCCGCTCCTCCAGGTACTGGAGGTAGGTGGGCGCCATGCCCGCCCGTGTGGCCGCCTCCTGCCGGCTCAGGCCGAGTTCCGTGCGCCGCTGGGTGATCCGCCGCCCGAGGTCACCCTTCGGGTGTCCTTCGACGGCATGCGACGAGGCCCGTTCGGACATGACCCGTCACCTCTCTCCTTCGTCAGGCCGCCCGGTAGCGGACGACGTCCTCGTGCGGCTCCTCGCCCAGGACGACCTTGAGCGCCCCGGTGTCGGCGGCCCGGGAAGACGTCGTACGCCTCCTCCATCTGGACCGGCGGGAAGGTGTGCGTCACCGGTCGCCCGGCGTGCAGACGGCCTGCGGCCGCCATCCCGAGCAGGGTGGCGGCGCCGGCGACGGTTGGTGTCTCCCGGCCGTACGTGCCCGTTGAGCACGCCGACCTCGCAGGAGGCCGGGAAGATGTCGGCCAGCAGCTCGGCGTCCTTGCCGTCCAGGGCGCTGGGCAGCGGGTGCGCCGCGAGATCCGCGTGGGGCGCGCGGACATACTCGGCCTGGGTGCCGTCGACCAGGTGGCCCGGGATCCAGCCTCCGCCGCCCCGGCACTGGCCGTACATGCCCGCACGGCAGGGGCGGTAGCGGCCACAGGCGGTGATGCAGGAGACCAGCACCCGGCCGCACGGCCGCACGGTGCGCACGGTGCGCACGTCACCGCCGACCTCGCCGACCGCCTCGTGCCCCAGCACCGTGCCCGGGCGCACCTCGGGGACGTCACCCTTGAGGATGTGCAGGTCCGTTCCGCAGAGGGTGACGGCGTCTGCGCGGACGAGGGCGTCGGCCGCCTCCTTGACACCGGGGTCCGGGACGTCCTCCCTGGCGGACCGTCCCGGGCCGTGGAACACGTAGGCCTTCATGGAGTCACCAGCTTCCTGCCACGGGCGGTGTGCCCGGTGTGCACCGCAGTTCCAGCTTGGCGCGGATCGGTGCACCGCGCTTGGGGTACCGCGCCGTTCCCTCTCACAAGGGCCGATCGGCCCTATCGCGCGCCGCGCCGACAGGCTTTGCTCGGACCATGTCCGACATCCCCGGCAGGTCCGCGCAGCCGCTCCAGGCGGGGACGACCCACGTCGTGACCCTGCGCGGCGAGCTCGACCTGCTCGCGGCGCCGGCCCTCAGGGCCCGCCTCGACATGCTGACCGCCGGTCCCAGTCCCGACCTGGTCCTGGATCTGCGCCCGGTGTCGTTCATCGACTGCTCGGGGCTCGGGGTCCTGTGCCGGGTGCGGAACCGCGTTCGGGCGCGGCACGGCCGACTGCGTCTGGTCACGGGCAGCACCTCTCTGCGGCGTGTGCTGCGGCACACCGGTATGGCGGGGGTCTTCGAGCTGCTTCCCTGCATGCCGGTGGGGGTTGCCGGCCCACCCGCGACGGACACCGTCGACAGTGCGGTGCTCTGATCGCTTCACACCGGAGTGAGCTCGTGGCCGATCTTCGCCGCCCATGCCTCGATCCGCGCGAAGTCACGGAAGTCCCCGCCCTTGTCGTTGCGGAGGATCATCCGGGCGACCCAGCCCTTCGCACCTTCCCTAAGGCAGCCGCCGAAGGTGACGTGCTCCGTGGCGTCGAGCCGGTCCATGGCCTTCTTCACTCCGGGCACGGGCGGGATGTCCCGCTCCGAGGCCGAGGGGTCGAGCGGGCCGCTGCTGAAGAACCACAGCGGGCGCTCCGCCAGGGCCGTGCCATGGCGCCGGACGAAGCGGCGGGCGTCCTTGTGCCAGTGGCCGGCGTACAGGCCGCCCCCGACCACGACGGCGTCGTACGCCGCCACGTCCGGCACGGCGCCGGCCGGGAGGGCCTCAGCCGGCAGCCCCTCTTTGCGCAGGACCCCGGCGATGGTCTCGGCGATCTCGGCGGTCGATCCGTTCGTCGTTCCGTAGGCGACGAGCACGTTCGTCGGCATGTCGGTCCGCCTCCTCTCACAGTTTGCGCAGCCGGTCGTCGGCCACATCGTGCCGCGCCTGCTCGTCCGATCGCAGACGCGTGTCGTCCAGGCGCCAGGTGAGCTCGCCGACGACCGCGACCACGCCGTCGATCTGCCCGGTCATGGCGACGGCGATCTCGGTTTCGCTCCGGCGTTCCAGCCGTCCGGCGAGCGTGACCACACCGTCCGTGACGGCGACGTGGATGCTGCGCGGCATCAGCCACAGCACGCGCACCAGCACCTCGTCGATCACCTCGTCACGGATGTCCGCGTCGGGCCGCAGGAAGACCCGGAGCAGGTCCCGCTGGGTGACGATGCCGACCAGCCGGTCCTCCTCGTCGAGCACGGGCAGCCTGTTCACGCCCCGCCGGGCCATGGTCCGTGCGGCCTCGACGATGGTGTCCTCGGCGTGCACGGTGACCGGCGGCGCGCTCATCAGCCGACCCGCCGTGCGGGCTGTCTCCCGGGTGCGTCTGCGGGCGGCGGACGACGATGCGGGGAGCCCAAGGAAGCGGCGTGAGCGGCCGGGGTCCGGGGGCGCGGCCCGAGGGGCCGCCAGGTCGGTTGCGGAGAGGACGCCGATGACCCTGTCGTCCTCGTCCACCACGGGCAGTCCGCCGATCCGGTCGCCCGCGAGCAGTCGGGCGGCCTCGTCGACCGGCGTGCCGTACAGGGCTCGCACCACGTCCATGGTCATCAGGGAGCCGACCTTGTCATGTTGCATGATGCCTCCTGCTCGGGAGCGACCGCGACGGGGCACAGGGCCTGGTGCAGCACGGTGTGCGTGACGCGGCCGATGTGGAGGCCGAGGCGTCCGTGGAGGTGCCTGGCGCCGACCACGAGCAGGGCCGCACCGGCCAAGGTGTCGAGCAGCACGGTCCGGGCCCGTCCTTCGACGATCCGCCGGCGCACCTCGACGTCCGGGTGTGCGGCGACCGGTGCGCGCGGCCCGGTCTCCAGGGCCTCGACGGCCCGCTTCCGGTGCACCCGCGCGGGTTCGCCGGTGAACCGGGGGCGGTCGGTGGTCCCGTGCGCGGGCCGGTGCCAGGCTCGTACGGCCTCGACCGGTACGCCGTGCCGGGCCGTCTCCCGGAAGGCGAACCGCACCGCCTCCGAGTCCGCCGGTTCGGCGGTGTCCCCGACGACGATGGGGGGCGATCCCGCATCCGGGACCCGGACGGGTCGTCGGGGTCGCCGCGTACCACGATCACCGGACCGTCCGTCCGCCCGGCGACCGCGAGGCCGACCGAACCGGGCAGCAACTCGGCGGCACTCACCCGGTCGCGCGAGCCCAGGAGGAGCACGGCGGCCTTGCGCGCCGCACCCCGGAGTACGGGGACCGGCCCCTCGGGCACGACCTCGATGGTGACCTCCAGCCCGGGAATGCGGGTCCGGGCCTGCTTGGCCTCGGTGCCCGCGAGGACGCCGGTGAGCAGTTGGGCCGGCGGCGGCTCCCGGCCGGTGCCAGGCTCGTACGGCCTAGACCGGTACACCACGCCGAGCGCCCAGCCCATGGCCCGCAGACTCGCCTCGGAGCCGCCCACCCCCACGGTGATCGGCTGGTCCATGACTCCCCCTCCCTCCGCCTCCGGTGCGGCTCTGATGGTTCGATCCTCGTCCCGACAAGGCCCCGCGGTGGAGATGCCACAGGTCCCGTCCAGGGACCGACCGGCCCTGCCGCGGGAGTCCGGAGCGGCCCGGGGACTGCCGGTTCATACGGCGGTGCGGGGGTGCGCCATCGCTACGACTGGGGCCGGTCGGCCCTGGTGCATCCGACCTCGGCCCGTGATGATCGTGAGCACGGGCGGATCCGCAGTCCGGGATTCCGGCACTCCGGGAAACGAGGGGTCCTGATGACCGAGCCACGCAGCTTCACCGAGGAGCACCCGATCCGGGTCTTCCTGCTCGACGACCACGAGGTCGTGCGCCGTGGGCTGTCCGATCTGCTGGACGCCGAACCCGACATCGCGGTGGTCGGGGACGCCGAGAACGTCGAACACGCTCTGGCCCGGGTCCCGGCCCTGCGCCCCGATGTGGCGGTGCTCGACGTGCGCCTGCCCGACGGCGACGGCATCAGCGTCTGCCGCGAACTGCGCAGCCGCGTGCCCGAGCTGGCTTGTCTGATGCTGACCTCGTTCGACGACGAAGAGGCCCTCCTCGACGCGATCATGGCCGGGGCCTCCGGCTATGTCCTCAAGCAGATCAAGGGCTCCGACCTGGTCTCGGCGGTACGCACGGTCGCCTCCGGGAGGTCCATGCTCGACCCGGAGACCACGGCCCGGCTGATGCGCTCGCTGCGCGCCGACCCGTCCGAGGAACCGGCTGTCGCCCCCGAGCTGGCGAGTCTGTCCCGGCGCGAGCGGGAGATCCTCGTCCTGATCGGGGACGGTCTGACCAACCGCGAGATCGGCAAGAAGCTCTACCTGTCCGAGAAGACCGTCAAGAACCACATCTCCCGGCTGCTCGCCAAGCTCGGCGTCCAGCGCCGCGTCCAGGCCGCGGTCCTCGCGTCCCAACTGGAGCAGCCCGAGCCGGGCGCGCGCCCGGAGCGCTGAGCCGGGCGCCGGGAAAGCGGTGCTCAGTCTGGCGCGGGCCGCACCGGCACACGCCACTC
>NZ_JBEXSH010000725.1:0-4740 GCF_040613555.1 Streptomyces sp. NPDC006265 | reverse complement strand
GTCGTCGTGTTCGAAGTCGCTTTCCGGGAGCCGGCTGCCGCAGGCCGCGCCCAGGGCGAGCAGCAGGACAGCGACGAGGATCTCAGCAACCCGGGACCGGCGACCCATTGCCGCTCATCTGCACCAGCGAGCACAGCGCCTTGACGGACACCTTCCAGGTGCCCTCCTCCTCGACGGCTGTCCCGGAGGCGTTCGGCAGAGCGGTGGCGCCCTTCAGGGTGAGTGTGTACGTCACGTCCGCTTCGGTCGCCGAGGTGAAGTCGACCTTGGTGACCTTCGCCTGGACCTGCCCGCCGCGCTCGTCGCCGCTGAAGGCCTGAAGGACCGGGCCCATCCGGTCGCCGTTCTGCAGGACGGCCTGCTTCTCCTCGGTCGAGGTCTTCGGATCGAAGAACTTCTCCCAGTTCTGCCGGATTTCCGCCTCCGCCGCGGCCCGGTCCGCCGGTGCGGAGGCCGGGGCGCTCGTGGTCCGCTCCGCCGTCGGGGTGGGAGGCGTGGACTCGCTGCCACCGCCGCTGTCGTCGCTGCAGGCCGCCAGGGCCGGGGCGAGGGCCAGGATCAGGGCGGCGGCGATCGCCGTACCCCGTCCCGCGGCTCGTGGACCCCCCGTCGCGTTCCCCCGCTTGAGGTCGCTGCCGAGAACCATCTGGCTCACCACCGGGTGTCGGTCCGGGCCATGTGCGCCCGGTGCTTTCAGGGTCAGCTTCCACAGGGCATAGTGCAAGCGATCGGCGGAGTTGAACAGGCAGCAGGACGCGCGCACTGCCGAATCCGACGTGTGGGAGCCAGCGATGCGGACCAGCCGACTTCGGACCGTGCATCCCGTCCTGTGGGCCGGCTGGGCGGCCCTGGCCGCCGGCGCGGTGCTGTGCGTCGTCGGCTGGTACGGAGTCTCCGGCGAGCGTTACGCCGAACGGCAGCTGCCCTACCTGGCCTCCTGCACGATCCCCGGTGCCGCACTGGTCGTCGCCGGGGCGGTGCTGCTGGCCCGGGGCCGGGAGTCGATCGCCGCCACGCGCGTGGAGGAGCTGTACGGCCTGCTGGTGGAGGACGGGCCGGCCGGGCCGGAGGAGAGCGGCCGGGCCGTTCTCGCGCCGCTCGCGGTCAGCGGCGACCTGCTGATGGTGCCGGGCGGCACGCTGTGGCACCGCGCGGACTGCCCGCTGGTCGCGGGCAAGGCGGAGGCGGTCCCGGTGGACTCCAAGCTGGTGGCGAGCGGTGAGCTGGGCCCCTGCCCGATCTGCGAGCCGGCCGAAGAATCCGACTGATGTCCTCGCTGACGTACGACCTCACCCTCGCCGGGCTCTCGGTCGGCAGTGCGGCGGCGCTGACCGGGATCGGCCTGATCGTGACGTACCGCGCGACGGGGGTGCTGAACTTCGCGCACGGCGCGATCGCGATGGTCTGCGCGTACGTACTGCGGCAGTGCGTGGTCGAGTGGGGCTGGCCGCTGTGGCTCGGGGCGGTGGTGACGCTGCTGGTGCTGGCGCCGGGGCTGGGTGTGGTCCTGGAGCGGTTCGTGTTCCGGCCCCTGGCGGTTCTGGGCGGTGACCCGGCGCAGACGCTGGTGGCGTCCATCGGGGTGTTCGTGCTGCTGGTGGGCGGGGCGGCGCTGCTGTGGGGGCAGGGGGCACGGGACGACGCGCCGGTGCTGGTGCCGGACGAGCCGTGGGGGCAGCTGGCGGTGGTGCTGGTGCTGGCCGCCGGGGTCGCGGCGGTGGTCCGCCGGACGCGGTTCGGGCGGGAGCTGCGTGCCGTCGTCGACGACCGGCGGCTCGCCGAACTGGGCGGCATCGACGCGGACCGGGTCGCGGCCACGGGCTGGGCCTTCGGCTCGTTCACGGCCGGTCTGACGGGGGTGCTGCTGGCGCCGTATGTGCGGCTCGACCCGTACGGTCTCTCGCTGCTGGTGATGGAGGTCGTCGCGGTCGCGGTGGCCGCCCGGATGCGGAGCCTGACCGTCGCGGTGGTGGTGGCGCTGGGCATCGGGGTGGCGCAGAGCCAGCTCACGCGGCTGCACCCCTCGGGCTGGGCCGAGCCGCTGCTGCTGGCGGCCGGCACGAACCTGTTCGTCGTCGCGCTGCTGGTCGCGGCCCTGGTCCTGCCGGGAGTCGGGGAGCGAGACGCGCTGCCCCGCACGGCCACGGCGCGGGTACCGACCCCGCCGGGTGCCTGGATCGTGGTGCTCGTGCTGTTCCTGCTGCCGCTGGGGCTCGCCGGCCGGGACCTGCACACCTCGGTCCAGGTCCCGGCGCTGGCCGTGATCCTGCTGTCCCTGGTGGTGGTCACCGGCCGCGGCGGCCAGATCTCCCTGGGGCAGGCGGCGTACGCGGGCTTGGGCGCCCTGTTCACGGCCCTGCTGGCGTCGGGCCGTTTCCCGGGGCTGCCCGCACTGCCGGAACTGGCCGCCCTCGCGATCGCGGTGGTCCTGGTGGCGCCGCTCGGTCTGCTCACCGGCTGGCCTGCCATCAGCCGCCGGGGCCTCGCCCTGGCGCTCGCGACGTTCGCGGTCGGCGTGGGGGTGAGCCGCTTCGTCTTCGCCCAGCCGTACGCCACCTCAGACCTGTCGCTGGGCCGTCCCGCGGGCTTCGACGGGGACCGGGCGTACTACATCCTGGAGCTGCTCCTGCTGGCGGTCGCGCTGCTGGCGGCGCACGCGCTGCGCCGGGGGCGGACCGGCCGGGCCCTGGCCGCCACGCGGGATCACGAGCGAGGTGCGCAGGCGGCGGGCGTCGGCGTGCCCTCCCTGAAGCTGCTGGCCTTCGTCGCGGGCGCCGCGCTGGCCGCGCTGGGCGGCGGCATGCTCGGCATGGGCCTGCGTGCGTTCGACGCCGCCGCCTACGACCCCGTGCGGGGCCTGCTGTGGTTCGCGGCGGTGGTGGTGCTGGGCGCCGACAGCACGCTCGGCGCCCTTGCCGCCGCGGCACTCCTGGTCGGGCTGGACGCGGGCACCCGCGGCGGTGTCGCGGCGGCCCTGGTCGGCATCCTGGCAATCCTGGTGGGCCGCTTCCCCGGCGGCCCGTACGAGGCGCTGCGCACAGCGGGGGAACGCCTGCGGCTGCGCCGCGCGCCGGCCCTGACCGCGGTGGGCGCCCGGGCCCGCGGGAGGCTGCGCCCGGCGGAGCCGGACCGGAGGGCACCGGTGCCGAGCGGGGCGACGGGCCTGGCACGGAGCGCGAAGGGCGGGAAGTCGGCGGGTCGGCGCGAGCACCGGGACACCGGGAGCACGCAGCGCAGCCCGTCGGGCCGGGCGGCCACCCGCCTGCCCAGCGTCGGCGGCCGCCCGCCGACGGGAGGGCCCGACAGGATCACCGGCCCCTCCGAGCCGCCTGCCGGCCGACCCGGGGCGACCACCGATCCCGAAGCGCCCCCCGGGCCCTCCTCGGCCGCCACGGCCCCCGCCGCTCCCCTCCTCACCGCCCGCCGGCTCCACGCGCACTACGGCCGTTTCACCGCCCTCGACGGGGTGGACCTGGACCTCTCCCCCGGCCGGATCACCGCGGTCGTGGGGCCCAACGGGGCCGGTAAGAGCACCCTGTTCCACTGTCTGGCCGGGACGCTGCGGCCCGCGCGCGGGACGGTGCGGCTCGGCGGGCGGGACATCACCGCGCTGCCCGCCCACGCCCGCACCCGGCTCGGCGTCGCACGCACCTTCCAGCAACTGGCCGTCTTCCCCTCGCTGACCGTGGCCGAGAACGTCCGGGTGGGTGCCGAGCAGGGCCGGGTGACCGACCCGGGTGCCGTGGAGCGCGCCCTGAGGCTGCTCGGGCTCGACGGGCCCGTGCGCGCCCTGCCCGCCGCAGGGCTGCCCACCGGGGCGCTGCGCCGCGTCGAACTGGCCCGGGTCCTCGCGGGCAGCCCCCGCATCCTCCTCCTCGACGAACCCGCCGCGGGTCTGGACACCGCCGAAGTGTCCGCCCTGGCCCGGGTCCTGAAGGCCCTGGCCGCCGACGGCGCGGCGCTCCTCGTCGTGGAGCACGACCTGGACCTGGTGGCCGGTCTCGCGGACGTCGTGCATGTGATGACCGCGGGCCGGATCGTCGCCTCCGGCCCGCCCGGACGCGTCCTGGACGCCCTGGAATCGGGGGCCGGCCGATGACGACCGTCGCCTTGCGCCACGCACGGGTGCGCTACGGCCCCCTGGAGGCCCTGCACGGCATCGGCCTCACCGCCCCCGGCCCGGGCCTCACCGTGCTGCTGGGCCGCAACGGCTCCGGCCGCACCACCGCCCTGCGCGCCCTGGCCGGCACGGTGCCCCTGTCGGGCGGCGCGGTGCTGTGGGACGGCGCCGACGTGACCCGCGTGCCCGCCTACGAACGCGCCCGGCGCGGGATGTGCCTGGTACCGGAGCGGCAGGCCGTGTTCGGCTCGCTCACCGTGCGCGAGAACCTCGAACTCGCCGCGCACGACCCCGCCGTGGCCCTCGACGCCTACCCGCAGCTGCGGCCCCTGCTCCAGCGGCGCGCCGGCTCCCTCTCCGGCGGGGAGCAGCGGATGCTCGCCCTCTCCCGGGCGCTGCTCGCACGCGCGCGGGTGGTGCTCGTCGACGAGCCCGCCCAGGGCATGTCGCCCGCGGTCGCGGCCCGGACGTACGAGCTGCTGGGCGCGCTCGAGGCGTGCGTGGTGCTCGCCGAGCAGCGGCTGCCGCCCGCCCTGCGGGGGCGGCCCGCGATCGTCTACGAACTGCGCCGCGGTGCCGTCGTGTTCGCCGGGGAGGCGGGTGAGCTCACGGATTGATCC
>NZ_JBEXSH010000724.1:0-4742 GCF_040613555.1 Streptomyces sp. NPDC006265 | reverse complement strand
CCTCCAGCAGGCCGGTCCGGCAGGCCGAGACGCTCGGCGTGCCACGCGCCGCGCCGCGCTCCCTCGAGGCGCTGCGCCGGGCCGCCGTACGGGCCGCCGAACACCTCGCCGCAGCCGACGAGTTCGACGCCACACGCCTGAACCAGCTCACCCCGCCCGCCGCCTCCCAGCTCGCCGCCCAGCCCGCCTCGGCGGTCCTCACCCACCACACCCTCACGGGCGGACATCTCGTGGTCAGTGCCGACGGCCGGGTGCGCGGCGTGCTCGGCTGGGACGGCGCGGTCGTCGGCGATCCGGCCGAGGACATCGCGGGCCTCGCGCTCGCCGTCGGCTCACCCGCCGCCGTACGCGCCGCCACGCTCGCCGGCTACGGCGCCCGCCCCTGCCTGCGCGGCCTGTGGCTCGCCCGCTGCGACACCGTCGTCCACCTCGCCGAGGACCTCACCGGCAAGGACACCACCCTGCTGCGAACCCGGCTGCGCCGCGCCTGGGAACCGATCCTGCTGGAACGGGTGACGGACCTGGGGGACGCGGACGACGTCCTGTAGCGGGCCGGGCAGGGCCCTCCCGTACGGCTGTCCTCCGCCCATGAAGCGCACCCGCAGCGGCCGTGCCGCTGCTGACCGCCGCCGCCCTCACCTGCCTGGCCGGCTGCTCCGGCACCACCGCGCCCGCCACGCCCGGCGCGACGGCGTCCGCGGCCCGGCAGCAGACCCCGGCACAGCGCCTCACCGGGCTCATGGTCACGGCTGCCGGCCTCGGCCCCGGCTACTCGGTACGGGAGTCCGGCCCGGCTGAGGGGAGGTCCGTCTTCGCCCGGTCCGCGCGGGAGATCACCGGCAACGCCTGCACCCCGCCGGCGGCCATGACGCACCAGTTGCCCCTCGGCCGGCCGCAGGCCTCCCTCAGCCGCCTCGTGGCGACCCGGGAGGCCCCCGGCACCCGCGTCCACGTCACGCTCGCCACCTACGACAAGGGCATGGCGGTGACGGCGATGGACGCCCTCCTCGCCGACGCCGTGCTGGGCTGCTCGCTCGGCTTCACCGTCCGGGCGCACGGCACCGGCGAGCGGTACGACCCGTTCGAGCCCGAGGACACCCCCGCGGTCGGCGACGAGGCCCTCGCCTACCGCGGCGTCGTCACACCCGAGGGCGACACGCCCCGGCCGGTCCGCACCACCGTCGTACGCCACGGCGACGTCATCGCCGTGTGCACCGCGGTGGGCGGCTCCCGCATCGCGAGTCCGGTGGTCCTCACTCCCGTGATCGAGGCGCAGGACGCGAAACTCCGCTGACGTCTCCCGCCGCTCAGTCCTGGGCGAGCACCACCGCCGACTCCCCGGGCAGCCGCACCACCCCGTCCGCCCCGGGCTTGTCCACCGGCTCCCACGCGGCCAGCACGCGCGCGTGGGGCACGCCGAGCGGCAGCTCGGCCGGCTCGGATGCCAGGTTCACCGCCACCAGGACGTCCCCGCGCCGGAAGGCGAGCCAGCGGCGCTCCTCGTCGTGGGCCACCTTTGTGTCGGCGAGGTCGGGGTCGGTCAGGTCCGGCTGCTCGTGACGCAGGGCGAGGAGCTGCCGGTACCAGGCCAGCACGCGCGCGTGGGGCTCGCGTTCCGGCTCGGACCAGTCGAGGCAGGAGCGGTCCCGGGTCGCCGGGTCCTGCGGGTCGGGCACGTCCTCCTCCTTCCAGCCGTGCGCGGCGAACTCCCGCCGCCTGCCCCGCCGTACGGCGTCGGCGAGCTCCGGGTCGGTGTGGTCGGTGAAGAACTGCCAGGGCGTGCCCGCCGCCCACTCCTCGCCCATGAAGAGCATCGGCGTAAAGGGCGCCGTCAGGATCAGCGTGGCCGCGCACGCCAGCAGCCCGGGGGAGAGCAGGGCCGAAAGCCGGTCCCCCTGGGCGCGGTTGCCGACCTGGTCGTGGGTCTGGCCGTAGCCGAGCAGCCGGTGCCCGGCCACCCGGGTACGGTCCAGCGGGCGCCCGTGGTGGCGCTCCCGGAAGCTGGAGTACGACCCGTCGTGGAAGTAGCCGCCGGTCAGGGTCTTGGCGAGCCCGCCGAGCCGAGCGCGCGCGAAGTCGGCGTAGTAGCCCTGCGACTCGCCGGTCAGGGTGGTGTGCAGGGCGTGGTGGAAGTCGTCGTTCCACTGCGCGTGCAGCCCGAGGCCGCCCTCCGCGCGGGAGGTGATGAGCCGCGGGTCGTTCAGATCCGACTCGGCGACCAGGAACAGCGGCCGGTCCGTCTCGGCGGCCAGGGCGTCCACGGCCTCCGACAGCTCCTCCAGGAAGTGGTACGCGCGCGTGTCCACCAGCGCGTGCACCGCGTCCAGGCGCAGCCCGTCGATCCGGTAGTCGCGCAGCCAGGCCAGCGCGCTGCCGATCAGGAACGCGCGCACCTCGTCCGAGCCCGGCGCGTCCAGATTCACCGCGGCGCCCCAGGGCGTGTGGTGGGTGTCCGTGAGGTACGGGCCGAAGACGGGCAGGTAGTTGCCGGACGGCCCGAAGTGGTTGTGCACCACGTCGAGCACCACGCCCAGACCGAGTTCGTGAGCCCGGTCGACGAAGCGTTTCAGTGCCTCGGGGCCGCCGTACGGCTCGTGCACCGCCCACAGCGAGACACCTTCATAGCCCCAGCCGTGCGTGCCCGGGAAGGGGCACAGGGGCATCAGCTGCACATGTGTGACGCCGAGTTCGGCGAGATGGCCGAGCCGCTCGGCCGCCGCGTCCAGGGTGCCCTCGGGCGTGTACGTCCCCACGTGCAGCTCGTACAGCACCGCGCCGGGCAGCGCCCGCCCCGGCCACCGCGCGCGCCACGCGTACCGCTCGTGGTCGACGACCGCGCTCAGCCCGTCCGGGCCGTCCGGCTGCCGCCGCGAGCGCGGATCGGGCAGCACGGGCCCGTCGTCCAGCGCGAAGCCGTACCGGGATCCCTCGCACGCCTCGGCCTCGCCCCGCCACCACCCCGCCCGTTGCGGATCACGCTCCAACGCGTGTGTGACGTCGTCGCACCGGAGCGTCACTCGGCCGGCCTGTGGTGCCCACACCTCGAACTGCACGGACGGTTCCCCTTCGTCTGCTCACCGTGATGTAGCCCGTCCATGGTGCGTCAAAAGAGATCAATCCGCCGGTGCATCCACCCATTTGCGGCGGGTCTCCCCGGCTGCGCGCGTGTGGCGGCCGATTTCCCCTTTCTGGACAGCCCGGCCGCGCTGCCCGACAATCACCAGCGTGACGTCGTCCTTCGAGTTCAACACGTTCCCCGCGCGGCTCTCCGACGCGGAGCGGGACCGGGTGCTGAAGGTGCTCCGGGACGGCGTCGCCGTGGGCCGCCTGTCCCACGACACGTTCGTCCGCCGCATGGAGTTGGCGCTCGCCGCCCGCCGGCCGGACGAACTCGCCGCGCTCACCGCCGACCTGCGCACCGAGAGCCGCCTCTCGCGCCTGGTGTTCGGCACCGTCGAGGCCGTCTCCGGATTCTCCGTACGGCTGCGCAGGGCCTGGCAGGCCGAGCGCCTGCCCAAGCTGCAACTGCCCCACCCGTCGCACGGCCATCCGCTGCGTATAGGCCGCGACCCCGCCAGCGGACTGCGCCTCAACCACGAGACGGTCTCCCGCGTGCACGCCGAACTCCGTCACCAGGGCGGCATGTGGGTCCTGCGCGACCTCGGCTCCACCAACGGCACGACGGTGAACGGCAGGCGCGTCGTCGGCGCGGCCGTCGTCCGCGAGGGCGACCAGGTGGGCTTCGGCCGGATGGCCTTCCGGCTGTCGGACGGCTGACCGGAAACGGAGCCACGCCTCACCCCTGGCCTGGGGGTTACCGAATGTCGGTTCCGGAACGTTGGCCGAAATCCCATTGCGGTTCACGGTGTTGACGTACACCTGAAGTCGTGACTGACTGTGCGTACGCCATCTACACCTGGTGAACCGACGGCATCGCATGGGGGAGGTGTGCCCTGCCGCCCCTGCTGCGCTACCCGACCGTCGAGGAACTGGGCGCCCGGGCCGCCGCCCTCGTCGCCCGCCACCTCCGGGACGCCCGGCTGCGCCGGGTCGGCACCTCCCGTGCGGGCACCCCCCTGTGGCTGCTCTCCGTCGGCCACGGCAGCCGCCAAGCCCTGGTCGTCGCCGGCCCCCACGCCAACGAACCGGTGGGCGGCGCCACCGTGCTCCGCCTGGCCGAGCGGGCTCTGGCCGACCCGCGGCTCACCGAGGGCGCGGACGCCACCTGGAACCTGCTGCTGTGCCTCGACCCGGACGGCTCGCGCCGCAACGAGGGCTGGCTGCCCGGCCCCTACACGCTCGGCCGGTACGTCCGCCACTTCTTCCGGCCCGGCTTCCTGGAGCAGCCCGAATGGCTGCCCGACGGCGCGGCCGGCGCCGCCCTGCCGGAGACCCGCGCCCTGCTCGACCTCCAGGACGAACTGCGCCCGTTCCTCCAGTGCTCCTTGCACGGCGTCGACATCGGCGGCGGCTTCGTGGAACTCACCCACGACCTGCCCGGCCTCGACCGGCGCCTCGCCCACATCGCCGCCCGGCTCGGCATCCCCCGCGAACTCGGCGCCTACGACGCCCTGTACTGGCCCGGCCTCGGACCCGCCGTCTACCGGATCCCGCCGCCGCGCCGGGCCGACCTGGTCGCGGCCATGACGGAGGCCGCCGTCGAGTCCACGTGGTACCACCCCCACCGGCACGGCACCGTCACCGCGGTCGTCGAGGCACCCATGTGGGGCGTGACGGCCGTG